>JAGLBU010000214.1 GCA_023146575.1 Methylococcales bacterium | reverse complement strand
CCGCCGACATCCCCATCATAGGCCCGCCTAAAATTAACTCCGCCTCATCGCCTTGAAAACCAGCATACGCTAAAATATGCCCTAACGGTGTCCCAATCGGTACTTGATAATTACCCGCTTTCTCTAAAGCATCGCCCGTTACGGTCACTAGGCGTTCAATAAGCGCCTGTCCTTTTGGTAATAATCGTCCAATTTCAGCCAAAGTAGTGACGTTAAAAATCGCCAAGCCAATTTCAGAGGGCAAACCTTTGGAGGGAATTTCCACGCCTAACAACGCGGTTGCCAACATTTTTTCAGCGCCCTGAGGGTATTTTGTCACCACCGCTTCAATCATAATCGAACCATCTTCAGGTAAATGTGGTTTGATTGCTTCAAGGACATCCAATTTATTACTTTCAATGCCGATAATCGCTTTAGGCGCATCAACACATTTAAGCGCAATTTTAATCCCCAGAATCAGATTATGCACCTGCTCCAGCATTACTCGATGGTCGGTGGTTAAAAAAGGTTCACACTCACAGCCATTGACCAACACCGTATGAATTTTACAACCTTTCGGGATACTCATCTTCACATGCGTTGGAAATGCCGCGCCACCAAGCCCCACCATGCCCATATCACACACCGCCTTAATTAAATCTTGCCGTGATAAATTTTCAATATCTCGTGCAATCCCTTCTAACTGCTGTTGTCCTGAGCTGAGCGCGGTTTCAATAATAATCGCAGGTTCGCGCGTCCCTCTGGCGGTTAGCACCAACTCAATCCCTTTCACCGTCCCCGTTACAGTGGCATATAACGGCACTGAAACAAAACCATCGCCCTTCGCAATCAATTCGCCACGTTGAACATGTTGACCTTTATGAACAATTGATACCGATGGCTTACCAATACTTTGGCCTAACAATAAACTGACTTGAGTCGGAAAAGGTAAACGGCGGGTTTCTTTATGATGTGTTTCTTTATATTCGGGCGGATGAATCCCGTGAGAAAAGGTTTTTTTTCCAAAAAGTTGTAAAAGATTCACGAATACCCCTTATTTTTTAACATCACAAAGTAAATCCTCTCGTTTAGACTTAGCCATAAAGTGATTTTAGCAATATTTTAAATATCTGTGTAGTCTCACACCTTGATCTACCACCTTCTATTTAGCGTACTAGTTTAACCCGAGCATTAAATTTATGGTGCTCTAAATCAACAAAGCCGTGATAAAAATAGGCCATCCAGATACGCCCCTCTTTAGACCTGTCTGCCGTCCAAATAAAATTTATTTTATATTCAAACTCTGGGCTAATATGAAATTCATTCTGGACTTCTTTTTCCATTAATGACAGCGCCTCATCAACCGTTGGTAATCGCCAATTATCAAATCCTGCAAGCTTTTTTACATTCATATCTTTTACATATTGCTGGGCTTTTTCTAATGTCATCGCTGTGGGTGCGCCGCCTTTTTGCCATGTTAATCCTGTGGTAGCATCATAAATGACAATGACATTATTTTTTACTTGAGCCTCATAGCGATTATCAACGCCCTTTCCATTTAAATTCCACCGTTTATCATAAAACCCATGCTTGACTAAACTAGCTTTTACATCACTACTTGAAAGCATCATGCCATTCGTTCGTAAATTAAGAGAAACGGCTTCTTGATGTGATGATATAGAATTTTTTTTCAGTTTTTTTACCTTTGATGATTTTGTGGTAACCGTTGCCGAAGGTTTATTCGTCATTAAAGAAGTGGATGGTTTTAAAAACTGAAAGCTCCCCATTAGCGAACTCTCTTCCCAAGGTGTTTGTAATTTATTAGACTCTTTTGTAACGCTGATACGCACATTTTTAAACACTTCTTCAATAGATAAATCAGGCTTACTCATATTTTTTAATAAATATTTAGTATAAAGTCCATTACGTCCAATCCCATCTGCCGCTGTATTTCCAGGAGCTGTAGCATACGCAATGATACTCCCCGTCGCGGCATTCATTTTCGCTAACCCACGTTTAGAAGAGCGCCAACTTCGCGCAAAAGGATTGTCTCTACAAGCATCTAAAATAACAATACTTAGCTCATTACCAGAAGCTTCCATTGCATCTAATACATAGCTCGCCTCTAAAGACTCGTCAGCAACATCATAAGATTCTTTAATATTTGCATCAACAGGAATTAAATAATTCGCTCCTTTAATTTGCATCCCATGTCCTGCATAATAAAATAGCCCAACGCCTCTTTTATTACGCAATTTAGTATCAAACAATCGCACTGCATCTTTCATTTCACGCTTACTCGCATTCAACTTAAGAATCACCTCAAAGCCCAGTTCCTTTAACTTTGCTGCCATATCATTAGCATCATTCACAGGGTTATCTAAAGGCCCTGCCTGATAAGTACTATTCCCAATAACCAATGCTGTCCGTAGTCGAGGTTTACTTTGAGCAGAGGTTATAAGATAAAAAAATAAGAATAGTGAAATAATAAATGTTCGTCTCATGACACAACCTATGTATAAATAAAAAATTATGGTACAAAGTCGCCAAAAATACCTGTGAGGTAATGAATATGAGACCTATTCATGATGATTTTTCTGAGTGCTTCTAAATCTACCAGTAAGGCAATAAAGTCTAATTTATATAGTGGGAATGCTTTTGCGTTAATTTCCAAGTAGCTCTCAATAACAATAAGCCAAGTACTTAAGAAAAAATTTTCGTATTTTTTATTATTAAGTTAGTGTGTACATTATCCATTTTTATTAGCCATGATTACTATGAAATATATAAGCGTCTGACAGAAAAAACACAACTAACGTTACAAGAAATGTATCTCAAGCATCCTAAATCTTGGTGCAGACAACGAACGCAGGCAATTTTGTTGAGTACACTGAAGGATTCAATATTCCTAAATTGCTTGAAATATTTCCTGTTCGCCGTAATGCTATCAGTGACTGGATTGACCAATGGGAGGAATACAGATTAATAGGGCTTTATGAGACGTGATAATCAAAGTTTTTTCAGGCTGTGGAAGGGAGAGTCAACAGCGATACAATTATCGCAACCTTTAACGATTTTGTGAGTCATTATGCTCAAAGCAAGCGCCCTTACATCGTCATTTTAGATAATGTCCCTATTCAAACGAGTAAAAATTTTTAGAAAAACGTGATGATTGACTAGTACAAGGCGGGGGGTGCGTTTTTTACCAACCTATAAGTAACAGAACAAAAGTTTTAATTTTAAAAGTCTTTTTAAAACAATACTTTAAAGGAAAAAACACAAGAAAACTTAAGTCT
>JAGLBU010000213.1 GCA_023146575.1 Methylococcales bacterium | reverse complement strand
TACCACTGGATATGTTAGCCCGCGTCTTATCAGTTATGGGAATGATTGCGGTCGGTTTTATTTCTTTTTTATTATTTACCTCCAGCCCATTTTCACGCTATTTACCTAGATATCCAGCCGATGGTGCAGATTTAAACCCGTTATTACAAGATTTTGGACTCATCGTCCATCCTCCGATGCTTTATATGGGCTATGTTGGTTTTTCAGTCGCCTTTGCTTTTGCGATTGCCGCCCTGTTATCAGGTCGAATGGATACCGCATGGGCGCGCTGGTCACGACCGTGGACAAACATTGCGTGGGCATTTTTAGGCGGTGGTATCACCCTTGGTAGTTGGTGGGCGTATTACGAATTAGGTTGGGGTGGCTGGTGGTTTTGGGATCCTGTCGAAAATGCCTCTCTAATGCCGTGGTTGGTTGGTACAGCGCTGGTTCACTCGTTAGCGGCGACCGAAAAACGCGGGGTTTTTAAAAGCTGGACGCTCTTATTAGCTATTTTTGCCTTTTCGTTAAGTTTATTAGGCACATTTTTAGTACGATCAGGGGTATTAACCTCGGTACATGCGTTTGCTTCAGACCCTGAACGCGGACTCTTTATTTTAGTTTTATTATTTATAAGTATCGGGGGGTCATTAACCTTGTTTGCGCTGAAAGCCCCGAATGTGAAAAGTGAAGCTCAATTTTCTACTTTTTCGCGTGAAACCTTAATCCTCATCAACAATGTTTTTCTAACGGTAATGGCGATGACGGTTTTATTAGGCACGTTGTATCCCTTATTAATAGATGCGCTCGACGGTAAAAAAATCTCCGTAGGACCTCCGTATTTTAACGCGGTTTTTGTCCCCATCATGAGTTTAATGACGATTTCTATGGGTGCGTCAATGGCTATTCGCTGGCGAGAAAGCAAGCTGGATACCATTTTAAATACCTTATGGAAACCCTGTGTCCTCAGCCTCATTATTGGACTAGCCTTCCCTTTTATTTATGGAAATGGCTTTGAATTTTCAGTCTTTATCGGCATGAGTTTAAGCAGTTGGATTATTGCCACCACAGGTTTAGAGTTTATTCAAAAATTTCGTCATAGCAGCTCCTTTATTGCACAAATACGCAAACTCTCCTTAAGCTATTACGGCATGATGCTCGCCCATGTAGGAATAGCCGTGGTCGCCATTGGTATCACCTTAGTCTCAGTCTACAGCGAAGAACGTGACATCCGTATGGAAGTGGGTGATACCGTGGAATTAGCAGGCTACACCTTTGAGTTTAAAGGCACAACCGTGGTAAAAGGTGAAAACTACAGCGCCGATCAAGGGCTGTTAGTGGTTACAAAAGACGGCGAATTAATTAGCGAATTACACCCTGAAAAACGCCGCTATACCGTCAAAAAATCTATGATGACCGAAGCCGATATTGACCCCAATTTATGGCGTGATTTATACGTTGCTTTGGGCGAGCCTTTAGATAAACAAGGCAAAGCATGGGCAGTACGGGTGCATTACAAACCCTTTGTGCGCTGGCTGTGGCTAGGTGGGTTATTAATGACTTTAGGCGGCCTATTAACCGTTGCCGATAAACGTTATCGCCGCAATAAAATAG
>JAGLBU010000212.1 GCA_023146575.1 Methylococcales bacterium | reverse complement strand
AATAATTCCTTCTGAATTAACCCTGATAATTTGTGGGGCTAAAGCTGAAAGGGTATGGATAGTATCCGTAACGGAGGGGTGTTCAATCGCGGAAAGGGCGTATTGCGGGTTTTTATTTATTGGCTGTAAGGCAAGGTTATTAGCTTCCGTGCCACCGCTGGTAAAAATAACGTGTTTCGGTTCAACCTGAACGAGGGCGGCGACTTGTTCTCTAGCAACATCAATGGCACTACGGGCGATGCGTCCCATTTTATGTAAACTGGAGGCATTTCCATAGCAATGACGCAAAAAGGGTTGCATCACCTCTAAAACCCGTTCATCAAGGGCAGTGGTGGCGTTATGGTCAAAATAAACCATCAGTGAAACTTATAAAAACGGTTTTAGGACTTGGTCTTGACTTTTAGCAATATCGGCAACCGAGGCTTTTGATAAGATTTCAGCCAGTGAGATGTTAGATAAATAATCATAAATTTGCGCACTCAGCCCCATCCATAAATCGTGTGTTAAACAAGGGCCATTATTATGACAATTACCTTTGCCCCCACATTTCGTGGAATCAAGTTGCTCATCAACGGCGCTGATAATTTCGGCAATATTAATTTCCTCAGGGGTACGGCTTAATTGATATCCGCCACCAGGGCCTCTAACACCTGTTACCATTCCAGCTTTTCGTAAACGGGAAAATAATTGTTCTAAATACGAAAGGGATATTATTTGTCGTGTTGCTATATCCGTTAGTGTAATCGGGGCTTTTTCGCTATGGAATGCAAGGTCTAGCATAGCAGTTACCGCATAACGCCCTTTGGTGGTTAGTCTCACAAAATCATCCTAAGCTGAGTTAAATGTAGATTTTACTATAGGTAAACCCAGTAAAATAGTCAACTATTTTTAAGCCCTATTTTAGTAGCTATTTTTTAGACTTATTTATATAGTCGCTATTGGAAGACCTAATAAACCTTAAGTGTATTTAAGTCTGTGTATTTTATAAGCAGTGTTTATTTATTGGACAGTTAAATTTGGACAGTGTTTATTTATTAGACACCCTGTTTTTAGAAATTTTCCCGTGATATTTTTATAAGCTATTGAATTGAATAGTTAATAATCTAAATTATTATTTTGGTATGGTTTTTGCTTTTTTAATGATAACAGTCCTGTCATCAATTTTTTAAAGAGAATAGACGCTTGATAAGGTGATTGATACACACTACGGCAGGCTGTTTTTTATTGATCCTAAATACGAGGAATAACACATGGCAATAAGTGCAGCAACAAAAGCCGCCACCGATGCTTTGGCCGTCAACCGTGCGCCGACCAGCGTAAATGCGCAAGAAGTCCACAAATAGCTACATGTCAAATTGACCTGATTAGCTTAAAAATTAGAAAATATAGTTTTTAAGGTGAATTCGGGTCGGTCTTGCAAAGGTCTTTATTAATGAAACCGAGGGTAATATTTTCTTAGTAGCGAAAAACTGGGCATCACTCGAACCACATTATACAAAAAAATGGCGCTCAGTAAAGGAAGGGGTGAATTTAGTGCTAGCCTAGCTGTGATAATTTGCCATATTCCTGCAGGCAATCGTGTTGTAGAATGACGGCACTCTTAAATTTTCATACACTGACCGTTGCAGACTGAACAATCTATTTTCACTCGAAAAGCCTAAAAAAAATACTTTTCAATTACTTTACATGGCTGTAAAAAATACGAATTACTGGCTTCTTGATGTTGCCTCAAGGTATGAATTTACTCAATTTTAGATTAAAATTAAAATAAGAATTGCCTAAAGTAGTTACGGTTTTTCATCAATTGGAAAGGAAATAAGAATGCCTGCAATTCATATCGACAATGCTGAATTAGTGGCATTAATTAGTGCCTGCGTCTTAAAAGACCAGCAAGCCTTTAAAGTCTTATATGACAAAACCTCACCACATCTCTATGCTATCTTATTACGTCTTTTAAAACGCCAAGAGTGGGCTGAAGATATTTTACAAGAAAGTTTTATTCAAATTTGGAAAAATGCACACTATTATCATTCAGAACGAGGGGAAGTTTTAGCATGGATGATCAGTATTGCACGTTATCGTGCGATGGATTTAAAACGCAAAAACGATAAAGAAAACGCATCAAATACCCCCGCCGTCACGAAAGAACCGATAGATACCCTTTTACAAACGGAACTCCATGATGTTCTGGATGTTTGT
>JAGLBU010000211.1 GCA_023146575.1 Methylococcales bacterium | reverse complement strand
CCTTCTATCGCCTATTCAGCGTTTACCCCTAGTTTTCATTTTGACAAAAAAACCACGCTTTATATTGGTGGACAATTTTTAGATGGTCGTGCGATTGATTTAACGGAACAGACCAAAATGGTTTTTTTAGATAAGGATAAAATGAACAATGCTGATTCGATGAGCGTTATAAAAAAAATCAAGGATTCTAAATACGTTGATCTTTTTAAAAAAGTGTATGGTGAGACGATTTTTGAAGACAGCGAAGTGGCTTATAATAAATTGGCTCAGGCGATTGTCGCCTTTGAAAACAGTCCTACGTTTAATCAATTCAGCTCAAAATATGATTATTATTTAGATGGCTTAATTGAATTATCGCCACAAGAATTACACGGTTTAGCGGTTTTTGAAGATGAAACCAAAGGTAATTGTGGTGCGTGTCACAGCACCTCAAGAACGACTGAACTTAACCCTTTATTTACCGATTTTAGCTATGATAATTTAGGCGTACCGTCTAACTCTGAAATTTTAGCTTTAAAAGGGGATGATTTTATAGATATTGGTTTAGAGAAAACCGTTAAAACCGATGATAATGCTGAAAAGGGTAAATTTAAAGTACCCACCTTGAGAAATATAGCGAAAACAGCCCCTTATATGCACAACGGCGTTTTTACATCCTTAAAAGAGGTCGTGGATTTTTATAATACCCGTGATGTTGATACTAAATGGCCACAGCCTGAAGTCGCTGAAAATATGAACACAGAAGAGCTTGGGGATTTAAAACTAACGGAGGATGAAAGTAATGCGTTAGTTGCGTTTATGAGAACCTTAACCGACGGTTACTCACTCCAAGAAAAAATTACATTTTCAGGAAAAACAGGGATTGTGAACATTCCTTATGTTCGAGTCGAAGAAGAAGGAGAAACGGCTGTTTTTTATTCGGCAGAATTACAAGATATGGGCGAGGGTATTTATGATGTAACACAGCTAGATGAAATCGACGTAACCGATTTTTCAGTGTTAAAAGCTATGCCGTATTATTCATCCAACACTATGGTGCTTGAATTTCCATCGGTCATTAACAGCGATACGGGCGATTCTGAAGCGTATGTCGCGCAGTTAAAGTTAATTGCCACCGAATCAAAAAATCCGAGTTTTAAATTATTGTATTATAAAAAATTACAATAAACCTTAACCTCTAAAAACATTAATCTTACGGAGGGTTACCACAGTAATAATTCACCATTACTGTGCCAAAATCCCCCCGTATTTTCAAGCGTTAAGGCTTCCATTCGGGCAATCAAACCTGCGGCAGACTCATCGGTTTCAATCAAACCATTGTGGTCTGTCATATCGGTTTTTACCCAACCAGGATGCAAAATAGCCACCGCAATACCTTGTGGTTTTAGATCAACCGACAGCGATTTTCCTGCTGAATTTACTGCCGCTTTTGACATCCGATACCCATAACTGCCGCCCGAATCATTATCATCCATCGACCCCATACGACTGGTAATAATCCCTACTTTACTGCCATCTCTCAAATTATTCAGCAACGCTTGCGTGGTTAATAAAGGCCCAAGGCTATTCACCTCAAACATACGTTTGCAACTGACAATACTGTCCTCATTAAGGCGATCCATTGAAATACCATTGGCAATGCCTGCATTATTAATCAGCCAATCCAGTTTACGACCCGATAAATGCTTGGCAAGATTCAATAAACTTTTTTGATCGCTGACCTCAACGTTTTCAATAATTTCAACCTCCAATGCGGCTAATGCGTTTGAACTTTGCCGACAGGTCGCAAT
>JAGLBU010000210.1 GCA_023146575.1 Methylococcales bacterium | reverse complement strand
GCGTTTTTATCCCTGAAGATAAACGTGGAACGCTCTGTATTTCCTCTCAAATAGGCTGTGCGCTTGCCTGCCCCTTTTGCTCAACCGCCCAACAAGGCTTTAACCGTAACCTCAAAACCTCTGAAATTATTGGGCAACTTTATGTAGCACAAAATCGTTTAGGCGCTCATAAAAAAATAACCAATGTAGTCATGATGGGCATGGGCGAACCGTTATTAAATTTTGATAATGTCGTCAGCGCCATGAACCTTATGATGGATGATTTTGCCTACGGCTTATCCAAACGGCGTGTCACTCTTAGTACCTCAGGGGTTGTGCCTGCACTGGAACGTCTCACCAAAATAACCGATGTCAGCCTTGCAGTCTCATTACACGCCGCCAATAATAAATTACGCGATATTTTAGTCCCGATCAATCAAAAATATCCGCTCAACCAATTAATGCAAGCCTGTATCACCAATTCAAAACTCGCTTTACGACGCAAAACCACCTTTGAGTATGTCATGTTAAAAGACCTCAATGATTCGGATGGCGATGCACGCGCCTTAATTAAATTATTAAAAAAAGTCCCTGCTAAAATTAATCTTATCCCGTTTAACCCTTTTCCAAATTCAAATTATCAATGCTCATCCATCGAAACCATTGAGCGTTTTAAAAACATCCTTCAACATGCAGGTTTAATCACTACCATAAGACGTACGCGCGGTGAAGATATTGATGCCGCTTGTGGGCAGTTAGTCGGAAAAGTAAAAGATAAAAGTCGTCGCCATTTAAAACGTCAACTCACCTTGGCTCAATGAAATCTTTACTAATAACCAGTCTCAGCTTTTTTTTGATCGCCTGTGTTCAGGTCAACCCACCTCGAAAAATTAGTGATAAAGAACAATCCGATGTTCATTTAAAAATGGGGGTGCGTTATTTAGAAATGGGTCAGTTAGAAATTGCCAAAAATAAATTAGAAAAATCGGTAGATTTTGATTCCAATAACAGTGAAGCCCATAATGCCCTAGCCGTTTTATATGAACGTATTAAGCGAATAAAAGATGCGGAATATCATTACAAAAAATCTGTATCAAACGATGGAGAAAAGCCGCAATCTCGTAATAATTATGGGCGTTTTTTATGTGAACAAGGGCGTTATGAAGACGGTTTAAAACATTTATCAATCGCTTTTAATATGCCGTTAAATTCACGAAAATGGTTCGCCTTTACCAACGCAGGCTTTTGTTATTTAAAACAAAGTAATATGGAAGCGGCAGAAACACATTTTAGACAAGCGTTAAAAGTAAACCCAAACTACCCACCTGCGTTGCTAGAAATGCTAAAAATGAGCTATCGTTTTCATAAATTCATGTCGGCACGGGCTTTTTTACAACGCTATTTAAGCGTCACTCCTGCAAGCTCTACCTCACTTTGGTACGCCTACCGAACTGAATTAGGGTTAAAAAATAACGCAGAAGCGCTAAAATATAAAAATACACTATTATTAAAATTTCCTGATTCTGAAGAAGCTGTCTTAATCAGACAATAATATTTTTCTTATTAACATTTTTATTTGTACATTATGGCAAAAAACAGTCAATCCATCCAAGCCATTCGCGGTATGCACGATGTGCTACCCGACAAATCCTCCTTGTGGGGCTATGTTGAAAACCATATTAAATCGGTACTTTCCGCTTATGGTTATCAAGAAATTCGTCTCCCCATTGTTGAAAAAACTGCCTTGTTTAAGCGTGCAATTGGCGAAGTCACCGATATTGTCGAAAAAGAAATGTATACCTTTGACGACCGTAATGGCGACTCGTTAACCCTACGCCCAGAAGGCACCGCAGGCTGTTTAAGAGCCTGTATAGAACACGGGTTATTGTACAATCAAGTCCATCGTTTATGGTATTTAGGCGCTATGTTTCGCCATGAAAGACCTCAAAAAGGTCGCTATCGCCAATTTTATCAACTCGGCGTTGAAACCTATGGTATGGCATCGGCGGATATTGATACCGAGCTAATTACACTTGCAACCCGTTTATGGAAAAATTTAGGGATTGACAACAAGTTGCAATTGCAATTAAATTCCTTAGGGACACAGGAAGAACGCAGCGTTTATCGAGAAAAATTAGTTGATTATTTTAATGGTCATTTAGATCAACTGGATGAAGACAGTTTACGGCGTTTAAAAAGTAACCCGTTGCGAATTTTGGATACTAAAAACCCTGCCATGAAAACGGTGGTTGAAAATGCACCCACGTTGATGGCTTATTTAGGCGATGACAGCCGCGCTCATTTTCAAAACCTAACCGATAACTTGGATAATTTAGGGATTGCGTATCACCTTAATCCGCGCTTGGTTCGAGGATTGGATTATTATGGTAAAACTGTTTTTGAATGGGTAACAGACGAACTGGGCGCACAAGGGACTGTGTGTGCTGGGGGGCGCTATGATGGATTGATTGAACAGTTAGGCGGTAAAAATAATTATGCCATTGGCTTTGCACTAGGTATGGAGCGATTATTATCGCTGGTTGAATTACTCGATAATGTCCCTGTTGAAGCCAGCGTTGATGCTTACATGATT
Organism: Methylococcales bacterium; assembly: GCA_023146575.1. GTDB lineage: Bacteria > Pseudomonadota > Gammaproteobacteria > Methylococcales > Methylomonadaceae > WTBX01. The sequence continues at coordinate 6,361 of JAGLBU010000210.1, read as the reverse complement.
CGAGTTGGGGCAGCGGCGGAAAAGCAAGGCCTGCTTTTTTCCGAAAAAATCCGAGATCAACTACCACATGTAAAATTACAAGTTAATTGCAATGACGGCAGTTTTAAAAGTCAATTTAAAAAAGCCGATAAAAGTGGCGCACAGTTTGCGCTTATTATTGGCGAAGATGAGGCCGAAAACCTACAAGTAGCCGTAAAGTTTTTACGTCAAAATCTGCCTCAAAAAATCATGTCACATGACGCTGCAATCAACCTTTTATCCACTCACCTATAGCTAAGAGAAAAACCGTGTACGATACAGAAGAAGAACAAGTTGAAGCCCTACAAGCGTGGTGGAAAGAAAATGGAAAATCCATGATCGCAGGTGCGATTTTAGGCGGCGTTTTAATCGTCGGCTGGGATTTTTGGAAAGGTCACCAACAAACACAATCAATAGAAGCCTCGGTTTTATATGAGCAATTATTAGACTTTGACGAGGCTGAAAAATATGCTGAAATGGATACAAAATCCTTAGAATTAATCAAGCAATTCCCTGCCAGTCATTACGCTCGATACGCCACGTTAATGCAGGCAAAAGTCAAAATTAACACAGGGGATTTAACCGCCGCTAAAACTATTTTGCAGGATTTATTACAGCAAAAAGACCCTGAAATTAAAAATGTCGCCCGTATTCGTCTCATTCGATTAATGCTCGCCACCAAAGAGTATGAAAAGGGATTGCAATTAATTTCTGAGGCCGACGCATCCACCACACAAAGTTTTTCAGGTAATTATGATGAACTCACAGGGGATTTATATGTGGCACTCAACCGTTTAGGCGAAGCTCGTACTGCTTATGAAAAAGCCTTAAAAACCGCACAGGGATCGCCCTTATTACAAATGAAATTAGATGATATTAGCGCGCCTGAAACACAATTAACCACTAAAAGTTAATCCGTGTAACTTAAGATTTTATGCTAAAAAATACCTTCTCAAAATTCGCCTTACCCTTTAGTATTGTACTACTGAGCTTATCAATTTCAGCCTGTGGCACGCTTAATCACCTTGGTGAATCAATTCAAGACTTGGGTAATTCTGTCTTTGGCAGTAATAAAGATTCAGAGCCCCCAGAGCTTTTAACCGAATACGATATTGAAGTTGAATTAGACATTATTTGGAAAAAATCCATCGGGGTTGGTAAAGATAGACGTTTTTTAAAACTTGATCTTGCCATTAGTTCTGACAACATTTTTGTGGCCGATAAAGAAGGCTTACTACAAGCCAGAGAAACCTCCACGGGCGATTTATTGTGGGAACAAGAAACAGATTACCCCTTTTCAGCAGGGCCAGGTGTTAGTGTCAATAACTTAATTTTAGGCAGTAGCAACGCGGATGTTGTCGCCTTTAATCGCAGTACAGGGGAAGAATTATGGCATACACGAGTTTCAAGTGAAGTCCTTGCCATTCCTGTCATCACTCAAAATATTGTTATTATTCGTACCACCGATGGCGGCGTTATTGCCTTAAATGAATCCGACGGTCAGCAGTTATGGTCGTTTGAAAAAAGCGTGCCATTGCTTAGTATTCGGGGCACAGGAAAACCTTTAGCCCTTGATGAACAAATAATTGTTGGTTATGCCAACGGAAAATTAGTCTCACTGGATTTGAAAACGGGTAAAATTAACTGGGAAACCACCATCGTAATTCCCAGTGGGCGCTCAGAAGTTGAACGTTTAGTGGATTTAGATTCCGATCCCATTGAAAAAGACGGTATTATTTATATTTCCAGCTACAATGGCGGCACGACGGCAGTTACCAAAGAAGATGGCAATCCACTGTGGCGCAATCGAAATTTATCCGCCTACACGACCTTAAGTATGGATCAACGTTATCTGTATTTGAGCGATTCTAAAAGCGATGTCTGGCAACTTGAACAGCGTAACGGCGGCACGCTTTGGAAACAAGAAGCGTTGCATTTTCGCTCATTAACCACCCCCGTGGCTTATGAGAATTATGTGGTTGTCGGCGATTTTGAAGGTTATTTACATTGGCTTTCACGCTCAGACGGCCGCTTACTGAATCGGGTGAAAGTCGCCGATGATGCCATTGATTCCAAACCCATCGTCATGAATGAAATAGTATATATTTATGCAAAAGACGGCACTTTAGCCGCGCTAAAAGCGAGATTATTTTAAATGCTTCCTGTTATTGCTTTAATTGGCCGACCTAATGTTGGTAAATCCACCTTATTTAATTATTTAACCCGCAGTCGAGAGGCCTTGGTTGCCGACTTTCCAGGCTTAACCCGTGATCGTCAATATGGACGTGTCAAACGTGGTGAGCGTGACTGCTTGGTCGTTGACACAGGCGGCTTAATGGATGATGCCCAAGGCGTTGATGATTTTGCCAAAAAACAAGTCGAAGTTGCCTTAGACGAGGCTGATATTGTTTTTTTTATGGTCGATGCACGCGAAGGTTTAAATGCCTCCGATGAACAAGTGGCGAGTGAATTACGAAAACTCAACAAACCTATTTTATTGGTAACGAATAAAATTGATGGGATTAATGCCGACTTAGCCACCGCTGAATTTCATTCTTTGGCATTAGGACAACCTTATAAAGTGGCGGCAACGCATGGCCGAGGGGTTAACGAGTTATTAAGCGCCTTAGATGAACTCATCCCTGAGACCGAAGAAGAAATCGACGACGCAGAAAAAGGTATTGGTATTGCGGTAGTTGGTCGCCCAAATGTTGGAAAATCAACACTGGTCAATCGTATTTTAGGCGAAGAACGCGTGGTGGTTTTTGATCAACCCGGCACCACCCGTGATAGTATTTTTATCCCCTTTGAACGTAATGAAACACGTTTTACCTTAATTGATACCGCAGGAATGCGTCGCCGAGCCAAAATTTCGTTAGCGATTGAGAAGTTTAGTGTGATTAAATCCTTACAAGCGATTGAAAAAGCTAATGTGGTTATTTATTTAATTGATGCCAGAGAAGGGATTACCGATCAAGATTGCCATTTACTCGGCTTAGTTTTAGAAGCAGGGCGCTCATTGGTCTTAGGCTTGAATAAATGGGACGGTATAAGTTTGGATCAAAAAGACCTGATTAAACGCCAAATAGACGTTAAGTTGCCCTTTTTAGATTTTGCCGAAAAACACCCTATTTCTGCTCTGCATGGCAGTGGGGTGGGTAATTTATTTGATATGGTGCAAACGCTTTACGACAGCACCATGATTAACATGTCCACCCCAATATTAACCCAAATATTAAAAGAAGCCACCTTAGCACATCAACCACCTTTGGTTCAAAATCGACGCATAAAATTAAAATACGCGCATCAAGGCGGTCGCAATCCGCCCACCGTTATTATTCATGGCGCACAAACCGATGCTTTGCCCGATGCCTATAAGCGATATTTAATGAATGTTTACCGAAATAAATTAAGCCTGAAAGGAACCCCCGTCAGACTTAAATTTAAATCACCCGATAATCCTTATAAAGAAGTGAAAAAGAAAGCCCCTGAAAAACATCAGAAAAAAGTAGAACGTTTGGCGCGAATTAATTCACGAAATCGCGTTAAAAAAGACTAGCTTGATGCGTCCTTGTTATCATCTTTGGCGGGTTTAGCGTCCGCCTCAGATTCTGTTTTTTTCATTTCAGCATTGACTGCTGGTGTAGATTCCGTTTTTTCAACCGAGTTGTTGCCAATATTACTTGCACCGCCTGCTCTTAGTTTTGCCTCGGCTTTCGCTTGTTTTTTCTCAGCTTCTGCCTTTTCAATCGCTGCTTTTTCCTGCTCGATTTCCGCCATAAATGCAATAAATTCGGCAGTTTTCACCGTATTTTGCATATCTGGGTCATTTAAAATATCACTATCATCGGGTAAATGTGCAAAATCTCTGGCGGTTCTTAACGAGGCTAAACACGCGGCTTGATTGCCTTTAATACTATGCAAACACGCAAGGTTATATTCCCCACTGCCTTTTTGAATCTCCCCTGCGCGGTCAAAACATTTTTTAGCGCGCTTATATAAATCATCGCCTGCTGAAACCGCGGTTAATCGCGCAATATCCATATAAGCCACACCACTTTCAAGTGCCGCGCCTAAACAGAAAGGCTCAACAATCAAGCAAAACGTATATTTACTAATCGCTTCTTCATACAAGTCAATGGCTTGTTGGTCTTGTGCTAATTTGGCTTGATGTAATAACCCAAACCCCCATTGATACAACGCATCTGCTAACATTTCATTGTCACTTAAAATAAATTCAAAGCCTTCATACGCACTTTTATACAACGCATCGGCTTTATTTTTATCGGTTTCTTTACGAGCTTTTTTAATTTGTTTGGTTGCCGCAATCAGTGTAGCTTTTTTCTTAATAGAGGTGAAAATTGACATAAGTGTAAGGTTCCTACAGGTTAAGTTAAAATTTAAACGATGTTACCCTGCTCAAGGTAAATTTTTTAAGCGTATAATTTCTTTTTTTGTTTTACTATTTTTTCATAATGACTTCTATTAACACTGATAAATTATCCAGTGCACGTTTTGCACAAGCAACCGATGCCTTCGTTGAAATTTTCACCGCATCCGTTGATTTTGATCAGCGAATGGCAACACAAGATATTCAAGGCTCGTTAGCGCATGCAAAAATGTTATTGAGCATACATATTTTAACTGAGAATGAGTATCAAGATATTGTTAATGGTCTTGAAAAAATTCAATTGGAAATCGAACAAGGAAAATTTATCTGGTCAATTCAGCAAGAAGACGTGCATATGAACATTGAAGCGCGTTTAACTGAGTTAATTGGGGTTGCGGGCAAAAAGCTTCATACGGGACGCTCTCGAAACGATCAAGTTGCCACGGATATTCGCTTATATTTACGCCAAGAAATTACCGTAATCCAGCAGCAATTAAAGCGTCTGCAAATAGCTTTATTAAATTTAGCGGAACAAGAAGCCGCCACGATTATGCCAGGCTTTACGCATCTGCAAGTCGCACAACCTATCACGTTTGGACATCACCTTATGGCATGGTTTGAAATGCTTTCGCGTGATAAAGAACGCTTAGAAGATTGTTTAAAACGTATTAATATTATGCCCCTCGGCGCGGCGGCGTTAGCAGGAACTTCTTACCCTATTGATCGACAAATGACCTCTGATTTATTAGGCTTCACGCGACCATCAAATAATTCTTTAGATTCGGTTAGTGATCGAGATTTTGCGATTGAATTTACCGCCGCCGCCAGTTTAATCATGCTGCATCTTTCACGTTTTTCCGAAGAATTAGTCTTGTGGAGCAGCGCTCAATTTGATTTTATTGAGATGCCCGATGCCTTTTGTACGGGTTCTTCCATCATGCCACAAAAGAAAAACCCCGATGTCCCCGAATTAGTGCGAGGAAAATCAGGACGGGTAACAGGGCATTTAATGTCGTTATTAATGCTCATGAAAAGCCAACCCTTAGCGTACAACAAAGACAATCAAGAAGATAAAGAACCTTTATTTGATACCGTTGATACGGTGGTCAACAGCCTACGCGCCTTTGCCGATATGATGCCGCATATTCAAGCGAAAAAAGACAATATGTACCGAGCCGCTCAACAAGGTTTTGCCACCGCAACTGATTTAGCCGATTATTTAGTCCGAAAAGGCATGGCGTTTCGGGATGCGCATGAAGTGGTGGGGTTAGCGGTACGCTTAGGGCTGGACACCAAACGAGATTTATCGGAATTATCATTAAGTGAATTGCAAAAATTTTCACCTAAAATTAGCGATGATGTGTTTGATGTTTTAAGTTTAGAAGGCTCGGTTGCCGCCCGTCAACACATTGGTGGCACTGCCCCTGAAACCGTCAAAGTAGCGATTAAAACCGCCCGACAAATATTAAACACTTAATAAATCGTCCATCGGCCAACGAGGTTTTGCGAAAATTTCTAACGATTCTTGTTGGCCAACCGATAAACGCTGATAACCTGCATAAGCAATCATTGCGCCATTATCTGTGCAATATTTTAAGGGCGGGCAAAATAAGGTAGCTTTTTCTTGCGCAACCATCGCTTGTAAACTGGCGCGAATTTGAGTGTTTGCACTCACGCCTCCTGCAATCACTAATCGGTTTAAGCCTGTTTGTTGTAACGCGCGGCGGCATTTAATGACTAAGGTTTCGGCGGTTGCCATCTGAAAAGCATAAGCGACATCGGCTTTATCTTGCTCCGTTTTTTCGGTTGCATTGAGCGTATTCATGGTAAAGGTTTTTAAGCCGCTAAAGCTAAAATCTAACCCTGGTCTATTCGTCATTGGGCGCGGAAATTTAAACCGAGGCGTGCCTTTTTCCGCTAAGGCGGCTACTTTTGGCCCTCCTGGATAGCCTA
>JAGLBU010000021.1 GCA_023146575.1 Methylococcales bacterium | reverse complement strand
AATGCCAGTCATCAATTTCACTAAATAAGCGTGATACGGAGGCGTTAAAACCAGCTTCGATGCCGTAGCGTCTTGTTTTACCAATGTTGCTAAAAAAACCTTCGCTGATACTGTCGCCACCGCGATTAAAAATAATGTCGTTATAATTAGTGGTATGGAAAAAACCTAGATTCCAGCGAATTTGACCATCATCCATAAGATTATCTAAGTTACCTCGAAATCCTGCTTCCCATGTTTTGGTGACCACTTGTTTTAACGGCGGATCGGCTAAAAAGGCATTCGGTAATTTACACGGATCATCTTCATCGGCACAGCTTAATTCCATCGGTGTAGGTACACGCGAAGACTCGCTATAACTACCATACATCCCGACATGTTCAGAGATTTGATAGGTTAGCCCTGCGGACGGGTTAAAACGTTGATAAACATGTTTTCCGCTGAGTTTATCTTCTCCATTGATGTATTGGTTTGCCATCGTAATGGTCGTATGATTGTAACGTCCTGCAAAGGTTAAGGCTAAATCTTTGGTGAGTGAGAAAGTTTCACTAAAGAAAACCCCGAAGGTTTCGGTGTGAGTATTGAGTCGAACATGGGAATCTTCCAAGCGAATGCCACTAGAAGTTGTGCCTCGGCTATTAGTGAGTAAGCCTAATTCGGTATCGGATTCAAAATGAACCTTGGCATGATCGTAAGCAAGTCCAAATACAAAATGGTTTTCAAATCCGAAAAGATCGTTATTAAATAAGGTTTGAATACTACCGCCTGCGCTTCTCATGTGGGTTTGACTGGTATTATTAACCGCACCTAAGGTTTCTTCGGGGTCTTTGTCGCCATAAATATCAGAGGCTAAAATATGATTGCCCTGTAAATTTTCAAGTCGACCTTCATCCTCTTCACACATAAACCCTTGATCGTCATCGTCTTCGCAGGCTTCAAAATCACTGTCATCACCATTAAAAGATTTAACACGATTTTGTCGAAAATAGGCGTTACCGCTTAAGAGAATGTTGTCGGTAATATCAAATTCACCTGATAATTCGGAAAAGAACATCCGTGTGACGGTTTGATCGGGGTAGGTGTAGATGGATTTTCGATGTTGCTCTAAAAGCTGAATCGGAACCGCGCCATTACCACGCATATTGTTATCATTAGCGGCAATGGTTAAATCTAATTGACCTCGATCACCTCGCCAACTGAGGGTTCCGAAAATTTGATTAGCTTCGGTCGGTGAAAAATCACGCCAGCCATTTTCTTCCAAATGATGTACGTCTAAAAAATAGCCCCATGTGCCGTTATTCCAACCACTGGTGAGTTCTTGTGAGTAGCGCTCCCATGAGCCTGCGCTAAAATCAAGTTGATGCCCTGGTGCGCTAAAACCTGTTTTAGTTTTCATGGAGACCGCGCCGCCTAAGGTATTTAAACCAAATAACGGATTCGAGCCTGGAATTAAACTCAGGGTATCAATCGCCCCTTGGGGAATTAAGTCCCAATTGACGGTATCGCCAAAAGGTTCGTTAAAGCGCACGCCATTTAAATAGACTGAAATACCTTGTGGTAACCCCATTAAAGGCGAAGCGACAAAGCCACGATAATAAATATCAGGTTGTAGTATATTGTTTTGCGCTTCATTCACATGCACACTGCCCATATTGCGATTCATATAGTCGCCTAGGGTAATCGCTTGTGAAGCTTTTAATTGTTCTTGAGTCGCGGTTTGTACATTGGCAGGGATTTTTTCAAGTGGCACGCTACTGCCTGATAAAGGGGTTATGCCAAAGACTTCAACGTCTTCTAATTCAACAGGTGCATCTATGGCAACAGGTGCTTGTTCTTCTGCCATTACCTGTTGTACTAATAAGAGTGAGAGCAGCGGAAATAAGCTGCCTTGTATTTTATTCATTAAAATCTCAGATTTTCTATAAAATATTACCTTAGCACTGATTATCAGTTTTCAACCATGCGCTTAAAAAAAAGGAGTTTTTCCCAATGAGTTTACGTTCTCAAATTAATTTTCGAATTTTATGGGTTTTTGTGTGTATTCTTATTCTTAGTGGGAGTATTAATCTATGGCAAGCACGAAAAGCCGTGGATAAAGAGGTAGGGGCTTCAATTAATTTGGCGATGCAGTTGGTTAAAATAAGTCTAGGAGCGACTAAAATCAATCAAGCCGATTGGCAATTTAGGCTCAACCAGTTAGAGCAAACCCGTCATTTGACAATTTTTTTAAAACAACCTCAGGGAGTGGTTATTCCGATCACGCCTCTATCTGAGTCAAACCGTCTCAGGCATACCGCGCCAGATTGGTTTACTTTTTTAGTGGTCAGCGAATACCCTCAAGCAGAATATCAAATTGAAACCAATAATAAACAACGATTAACCCTGATTATTCAGGCAAACCCTCAGGATGAAGTCTCAGAAGTATGGTCTGAAAGTTTGATTTTTTTTATTGTCATTTTATTGCTATTTTCATTAACTTTTTTGTCGATTCAGTTGGTTTTTAATAAAACCTTATGCGATATTAAATCCATCGTTGACCATTTGAAAAAAATTGAAAAAGGCCGTTATAAACAAAAATTACCTTTTTTTTCAACGCAAGAATATAATGATATTGCTTCTGCGATTAATCATATGAGTGATGTTTTGTCAAAAACACAGCAACAAAATCGTGCCTTAACGCAGCATTCATTAAAAATTCAAGAAGATGAACGACTACGATTGTCACAAGAACTGCACGATGAATTTGCCCAATCTCTAACCGCAATTAAAGTAATGGCGGTGACCGCCGCGCATAAAAATTCAGATACCCTGATGATTACCCAATCAATCAGTGATATTTGTGATGATTTAATGAAAAATTTACGCTTGATTATGAAACAATTACATCCTCTTATTTTAACGGAGTTAGGGTTAAAAGCCGCGCTGGAAGAATTGGTTTATCACTGGGAAGTTCGATCCCCTGCAACGGTCTTTAAATTGCTGTGCGATCATGAGGTTGATAAAATCAATCAAACCATTGTTATTCAGGTTTTTAGAGTGATCCAAGAAAGTCTAACGAATATTATCCGTCACTCGAAAGCTAGTCGGGTTACAATTAAGCTAACCGTCACCAACCCACTGGATAAATTATGGCTAGAAGTCATTGATAACGGGGAAGGCTGTGATTTGAAAAAAGTGGCATCAGGCTTTGGGCTGCTAGGGATGGAGGAGCGAATAAAACTTTTAGATGGAGACTTTGTCTTA
>JAGLBU010000209.1 GCA_023146575.1 Methylococcales bacterium | reverse complement strand
CGTGACTTTGTAATGCCAGAGGATATTCAAACACTCGCTTTTGATGTTTTACGGCATCGTATTATTTTGTCATACGAAGCAGAAGCGCAAGGAATTACCCCTGATAAATTTATAAAACAATTGCTATCCCACATTGCGATCCCTTAGATGTTTTCAAAATTTAAAAAAAAATTGCCTGTGGATAATGTTGTGGATAAACCCCCTCTTGCTGTGGATAACTACAACCGAATTACAATGTCCCTGTCATCACTTGTTTTGTTGGCAAACCATGCAAAAACAATCAATCTCTATCGCCATCAAATTCGATCAACTCGAAATGGACAATATTTATCGCCTCAAAAGGGTCGAGGAATGGAATTTGAAGAAGTCCGTCCGTATCAAGCAGGTGATGATATTCGCAGTATTGATTGGAAAATAACCGCAAGAACCAATACAACCCATACCAAAATTTTTAGAGAAGAACGCGATCGGCCTGTTTTTATTTCCGTTGATGGTAATAAAACCATGCAGTTTGCAACCCGTGGAGTTTTTAAATCGGTTCAAGCTCAAAAATTGGCGGCTTTAATTGCTTGGGCGGCTTATTTTCATGGCGATAAAGTGGGAGGACAAATATTTACCCATCACAATTGTCAGGAAATAAAACCCCAAAATGGCAAGCAGGGTGTCTTGCAATTTCTCAACGCGTTAACAAAAAAAATGGAATCAAAAGAACCTACCGTGCCATTTGAGCGTGCCATCTTGCGTTTACAGCGTCATGTTAAGCCAGGCAGTCTGATCTATCTCCTAAGTGACTTTCGAGGCTTAAACGTAACCTCAGAAGCCTATTTAGCTAAATTATCACGGCATTGCCAATTAGTTTTAATTTTTATTTTAGATCCCCTCGAAAAAAAATTACCCGAATCAGGTCACTATCAATTCACCAATGGCCAAAAACATGTAACAATCAGCGGTAGGGATAAGCATAAAATCTCATCGTATCAACAAAGATTTGAAAATCATCAACAAAATTTAGAGGCGTTGGCAAAAAAAATGAATTGCTTGTTAATTACCTGTGACACGACTGAAAATCCACTGGATATTTTACGCTGATGAATCCACTAGCACTTTCTTTACGTGATATTCATTTACCTGAAAAAACAGGACTGGAGTCTTTTGCTATTGGTTGGTGGATTTTATTATTTTTTATGGTGGTATTTTTATTTTTTTGTACATGGATTTATAAAAAAATAACTCAAAAAACTGCTTTAAAAATCGCAAAAAATTGTTTAGACCAATTGAAAAAAGATAAACAGATTTCTTCCCACCAAAAAATCAAAGAACTTTCATCTTTAATTCGACAAATAACTATTAGCGAAAATTCACGGATAGATTCTGCCAGTTTAACAGGTGAAATATGGTTAGAATATTTAGACAGCTTGGGGAATAAAAAGATATTTAATAGCGCTTTAGGTCAGCTTTTAATTTATACGCCCTATCAAAAAGAAGCGCCCTCCAATACAGAAATAAATCAATTAATTCTTCTCACTGAAGAGTGGTTAAATGCACAATCATGATTCATTTTTATTGGCCATGGTTTTTTTTAATTCTTCCTTTTCCCTATTTACTTAGAGTTTTATTACCTGAAGCGACAAAAAATAAACAAACTGCCTTAAAAGTTCCTTTTTTAGAAGACTTTTTAACTGAAAACAAACAAAAAATAATTAGAGCCAACCGTAAGTTTTTAACGCTTACTGTGCTTGCATGGATTTTTTTAATAGCCGCAATAGCGAGACCTCAATGGCTTGACGAACCTATTGAGCAAACTGTAAGTGGTCGTGATTTAATGTTGGCTGTTGATTTATCAGGTAGTATGAATGAAAAAGATTTTTTAATTAATAATCAGCCAGTGAATCGGTTGTTAGCAACAAAAGAAGTAGCGACAAAATTTATTCGGCGTCGTATTGGTGACCGTATTGGTTTAATTTTATTTGGAACCCATGCTTATTTACAATCGCCTTTAACGTTTGATCGTGAAACCGTTATTAAATTACTAAATGAATCTTTTATTGGTATTACCGATGATCGACCTGCCACTTCTATTGGTGATGCGATTGGTTTAGCGGTTAAACGTTTATCGAAAGAAAAAATTAACAGTCGAGTATTAATTTTATTAACGGATGGTGCGAATACTGCGGGTGAAATAAGCCCATTAAAAGCGGCTGAATTAGCAAAAGAGAAACAATTAAAAGTCTACACCATTGGGGTTGGTGCAGATGAAATTATTATTCGAGATTTTTTTGGCTCAAGAGCGGTTAATCCCTCTAAAGACTTGGATGAAAAAACCTTAAAAGAAATTGCGAAAATAACGGGCGGGCGTTATTTTAGAGCCAGAAATACTGAAGCTTTGGACGAAATTTATAAGGTCTTGGATACCCTTGAGCCTGTGGAAAAAGAAAAACAATATTTTAGACCCACAAAAGAGTTGTATTTTTATCCTTTAGCCATTGCCTTATTGTTGGGGACGATTATTTTTTTAATACGTTTTTTTAATACTAAAAACATTAATTAACTAAATCATCAGCAGGATGTAAATTTAAATTACAACGCATTTGATTTGCATAATGAAACCCTACTGATTTTACAACGCCTTTGGGGAGAGTGCTTAAACTTAATGCAGTAATGGTTGCCGATTTTCGAAATTTATTGGATTTTTTAGTCATGATTGATAAAATAAATAAAGCCTCTTCTTCGGTAATTTCATCTGCCTCAATCATTTTTTGTGCTTTATTAGTAACATAAAGATACGCTTTTATCCTTTTATTTCGATTAATAAAACCGATAGAGGGCATTCCATCAAGTAATTGTTTATAAACTTCAATAGGATCATTTTTTTTCATCTTAACATTTTATTCTTATTTTTAGATAATTAATAAATCATTATAAAGCTAAATTGAATGAGAATATTTATTTTTTATCTTTATCGTACCCTACGATAATCATTCTTCTTAAAATGGCACCGATTATTATGAAACTTGAATCATTAGCATTGCACCACGGTTATACTTCCGAAGCGACCACCAAAGCGGCGGCCGTCCCGATTTATCAAACCACCTCCTATACCTTTGATGATACTCAGCATGGGGCAGATTTATTTGATTTAAAAGTGGCTGGTAATATTTACACACGAATTATGAACCCAACGACCGATGTTTTAGAGCAACGAGTCGCGGCAATGGAAGGCGGTATTGCTGGGTTAGCAGTTGCTTCAGGGATGGCAGCGATCACTTATGCCATTCAATGTATTTGTGAAATTGGCACCAATATTATCAGTACCAGTCAGCTTTATGGGGGAACGTATAATCTATTCGCCCACTCTTTTCCAAGACAAGGAATTGAGGTTCGGATGTGTTCACACGATGATTTTCAAGGATTTGAAGAGGCGATTGATGAGAAAACGCGTGCTATTTTTTGTGAATCCATTGGCAACCCTGCTGG
>JAGLBU010000208.1 GCA_023146575.1 Methylococcales bacterium | reverse complement strand
GCAGGAAAAGGATTTTTACGATTGAATTTTGCTTTTTCTTTTATCGGCGTTTCCACATCAACAACCGTTGCAGCACCTTCTGCCATTAATGGGATAACCGCCGCGATCCAAGCCTCAGCAGGGTCTTCATAATCCACATCACAATCCACACGATTATATAACCGTTTTGCCCCTAGTTTTTCGAGACGATTATCCCAGTCTATCCCCGCTTGGCAAAATAAATCATAGCCTGTATCGCCCAACGCTAATACGGAATAATGCGTATTATCCAAATTCTGTGCATTATCCTCTTTTACAGCATCCCATAGTATTTGTGCGTTATCGGGCATTTCACCCTCGCCATAGGTACTGGTAATAATAAGCAGATATTCCATTGCGACCAGCTCATTGGCATCCACTTCATCCATGCTTTGTATAATGGGCTTTAAACCCTGTGCTTTTGCGAGGGTAGCCGCATCTTCTGCAACCGATTCAGATGTCCCTGTTTGTGTGCCATAAAGTATGTTTAAAACCCGAATATCACTGGAGGGTTCTGCGCCAGAATTTTGTAAAATACGGCGATGCATTCCTGCAAAAAAACCATTAAGCCATGCTTGTTGAGTCGTTGAATAAGGGGCGTTACTCGGGATGTTCAGTGTTTTCATTGAAATTAATAATGCGAAGAGCGGCAAAGTTAAAAAAATTTAAATGGATAAATCTATGTTTTCAGTTTTATGTTAATCCACTTAACCTATCACCCGATTAAAAAATCAATGATAGCATCATAAAATAAAAGTCCTAAAGCACCACTGTAGAGGACAAAGGCAAATCCTGCGATGTATTTTAAAAGACCTAATTGGCTAAATCGGAGTCTATTAAACGCTGAAATAACCGCTAAAGTCCCTAATATCCAGACAAATACAGGCGGTGAACCCATTGTCACGGTGAGTAATGAAAAGGGTGCGAGTAAAATAAAGAACCAATAAGTAATAATCTGGGGCTTGCTAAAGTGTTTAGAGTCTTTCATTGTAAACCACGAAACTTTATCATTCGAAAACCCAATAGCACACCAATAACCCCCATATAGATAAGTGGCTCTGTTATATCAATTTTAGTCAGCCATAAATAATGAACCACCGCAAGAATCGCAATTAAGTAGACTAACCGATGTAATCGTCGCCATTTTTGTCCCAACCGCTTTTGCATTTTTTTAGTGGATGTCAATGCCAATGGAATCAATAAACTATATGTTATTAGCCCAACAATAATATAAGGGCTTTTCGGGATTTCATCCATTAATTGATCCATTGAAAAGGATAAATCCAGACAAATGTAAACTAAAAAATGTAAACTTGCGTAAAAAAAAGCGTATAAACCCAATAAACGTTTAAATCGTACCAGCTCTTTAATGCCCGTCATTTTTTTAATCGGCGTTATCGCAAGCCCTAAACATAAAAACCGTAATGCCCAGTCGCCGAGTCTAAAATGCAACGTTTCAATAGGGTTTGCACCCAACTGGTCGGTAAATGCATCATAAAGTAGCAAAGAAACAGGGACTAAACTTATTATAAAAACAAGAATTTTTAAGCCTTGCCAAAATACTCGCCGCATTAATAAAACGTTTTTAAATCCATGTTGCTATAAAGTCCTGCCACTTGTTCACCATAGCCATTAAACATTTCTGTCGTCCGTTTAGGCGTAAAAATACTGGCACCTAATATTCGTTCACGTTTTTGACTCCAACGAGGATGAGACACCTCAGGATTAACATTAGCAAAAAAGCCATATTCTTTCTTGGCCATTTTATTCCATGCAGTCACGGGCATTTTTTCAGTAAATCGAATTTTTACAATCGCTTTGATGCTTTTAAAACCATATTTCCATGGCACAATCAAACGCAATGGCGCGCCATTTTGATTCGGCAAAGCGTCATCATACATGCCTGTTGCCATAAAGGTTAAAGGATTCATCGCTTCATCCATGCGTAGCGCCTCGACATAAGGCCAATCTAATACCTTTGTTTTTTGACCGATCATAATTTCAGGGTCATAGAGTGTCGTAAACTCAACAAATTTAGCTTTTGACGTGGGTTTAAATTGTTTAATAAAATCCGCTAATGAAAACCCAATCCAAGGAACCACCATTGACCACGCTTCCACACATCGAAAACGGTAAATACGCTCTTCTAACGCATTATTTTTTAAAATATCCTCTAAAAAAAACGTCCCTTTTTTTTCGACTTCACCTTCAACCGTAACACTCCACGGATCTGTTTTTAGGTTTTTCGCCAAATGAGTCGCATCTTGTTTATTGGTGGTAAATTCATAATAATTGGTGTAGTTACTCACATCCTTAAAATCAGTCGTTTCTAAATTAACAGACTGTTTTCCACTTGGTATTTTACTATAAATTTTTGCCATACTAGGCGTTGGTACTAATAAACCTACCGTAGAAACCATTGCCAATTTAATCAATTGTCGGCGGTTTTCAAAAATAGATTGCTCCGTAATTTCACTGGATTTTATCGCTGGTATTTTTTGAAATTTCATTTAACTCACCGTTACTAAACCAAAAAAAATGCTGATTATTTCTCCATCATCACCTGCACAATATCTAAACTAACCTGCCCTGCTAGATATTCATCAACCGATGTTAAGCCTTTCAATGCCTGTTGATTAATTTTATCTTGCCTGATGATCCACGCCGTTGAGCCAATGGAATTGATACTTTGTACATCTCGGTTAATTAAGGCGGC
>JAGLBU010000207.1 GCA_023146575.1 Methylococcales bacterium | reverse complement strand
TTACCGAGCACCCAACTGTTAGAGTTCAATAATTTTTGTAATACCTAAAAAATAAGCGTATCATCTTGTTTAACAAGGGTTAACGCTAATTTGTGAAAACAGTTTAAATAAACTGCTAACCTTAAAGTGAAGTTTATTCACCGTTGATGAGATAGAACATTGGAAGAAGATATAACAACCGATTTAATAATATTGCAAAGCTGCCTTGATTCGATGTTGAATAAGGTTGAGGCCGATCATGCCATGCTAAAAAAATCGCGTATTTTTGAAGTACGCTTATTAGAATTAACCACACTCCCAGAAATAATTGACTTTGTTTTAAGTGAGCTAAAATCTGTTTTTAATTTAGATGATGTGAGTTTGTCTCTGGTTGATTCATCAGGAGATGTTAGCGCTTATTTGAATAGTTATGATTACGATGCTCAACAAAACCCTGACCTAATTTTATTAGAAGATAAAGTTATTTTGGTGAATGAGTTTAGTACGGGGATGTATACAGGAGCTTACGAGGCGCATAAACATGAAGTCTTTTTTCCTTTAAGAGAAGAGCGGCCGCCTGCAAGCATTTCTATTATTCCATTAAATCGTAGAGATCAATTTTTAGGCGCTTTAAATCTTGGCAGTTATCGAACCGATTGTTTTTTCAATAGTTTTATTAGTGAATCGCTGCCGCAATTGGTGGCGTTAATCACACTTGCGATTGAAAACAGTTTTCAATTTGAAACCTTAAGGCAGATTCAATTATCCAAATCAATGGAAAATGTGAATAATCGCCAATACCTTGAAAAACGTCTGATTGAAGAGCTTGATAGAGGCAGACGCAGTGTTAATTGTGTTTCTTGTTTAGTATTGGATATTGTCTTTACAAAAGCACGTAAAAATACCGATGCTCAAAAATTAGAGCAATTTGTTTTAGAGTCTGTCTCTGATTTATTGAAACAACAATTGCGTGTTAATGATGTTTTAAGTTATTACGAGGGTAAGAAATTTGCGATTTTATTGATGAATGTGCCTGATGAGTTTGTTGTGGTCATTTCTCAGCGAATCGAAAAAGCTCTAAAAGCACATAAAGCCACATTTTCAAGCCAGCCTGTTACTTTTTCAGCCATTATTGGGCATACAAGTTATCGCTTTAAAGAGGATGATTCACAAAGCCATCAAGAAATTGCACTCAAATTAATTGATGAAGCGGATACACATTTACAGAGCATTCAAAAAGACTAAGTTTATTTGAATAAATAGCCTGAAACTATGAAAATAATCACAATACCTGTCACATCGTATCAACAAAACTGTTCTCTCTTAATTTGCGAAGCCACAAATAAGGCGGCTTTTGTTGATCCAGGTGGTGATATTCCACGCTTGCAAGCGGCACTTGAAAAAGAAGAGGCTCAGTTAGAATCTATTTTTTTAACGCATGGGCATTTGGATCATATTGGTGGGACGGCGGAACTAGCCAGCCTTTATGATGTCCCCATAATAGGCCCTCATAAAGACGATAATTTTTTAATTGAAGCAATTCCCGCGCAGCAAATTAGATTCCAATTTTCAGGCTGTGGTACGTTTACCCCAACACGTTGGTTAAAACAAGGTGATCGTATTACCATTGGGAAAGAAGAACTCAAAGTCTTACATTGCCCAGGGCATACACCAGGGCATGTGGTGTTGTATCATGTCGATTCTAAGACCGCTTTTGTCGGTGATGTGATCTTTAAAGGCTCTATTGGCCGTACTGATTTAGAAAAAGGCGATTTTCAGACGTTGTTTAATTCAATTAAACATAAACTTTGGCCCTTAGGAGGCGATGTTCAATTTATTTCTGGGCATGGGGAAATATCCACGTTTGCAGAAGAAATGGAAACCAATCCTTTTGTTGGGAAAGCAGGGCGTATAAGAGTGTGAAAAAACTAAGGGCTGGGAACCATTGCAGTCGTAGCCGCTGAGGCGATTGAAAAAATAAAACCTCGTTGACGTAAAAATCACCGAGGTTTTTTATGCTTAAGGTAAAATGTCGTTATACCTAAGAACTAATGGAAAAAATCAATGACTGATGACGAACTTAAAGCATTAGTAGCAAGCATTATTGTTACTCAAAAAGAAACGAGCATTCAAATACAAGAACTTTCAGTTTCACAGAAAAAAACGGATCAACAACTGAAAGAAACCGATAGAAAATTAGATAAGGTCGTTAAGATGCTCGGTGGAATCGGGGCAAATCAAGGCGATATTACAGAAGATTTTTTTTATAACAGTTTGGTTATGAATAATTGTCTGGGAGAATTACAGTTTGATGATGTTACTAAAAACATGGAAAAACACCGTGGAAAAATTCACGAAGAATACGATATTTTTTTAACCAACGGTGAATCCATTGCCATTATTGAAGTGAAATATAAAGCCCACTTGCAAGATGTTAAAAAATTAGACCGAAAATTTTATAATTTTAAAAAATTATTTCCTATTTACAAAGACTATAAATTATACGGCGCAATGGCTTCATTTTATTTTAATCAAGATACCAAAGATGAATTATTGGAACAGGGATATTTTGTCCTTGAACGCTGTGGGGATTTAATTCACTCATCAAAGCAGGCATTTTTAAAAGTGGCTTGAAGTTAGGTATTCCCAATCTGGAGCTAGGGAACGAGAAGATTTTTATCCGTTTTCTGACGATGAGTTCGGAGCAACATAGCCCTCAGGCATTTCAAAATCTCCCGAAAAAAGAAATTTTTCACGCTCTGAGGCTAAAAAGGTTCGGGTTTTAGGCTCATAACTCGCCAGCCTGTGTTCATTAATCAACATGGTTTGCATACTAATCCATTCGTGCCATGCTTGTTTTGAAATGGTTTCAAAAATTTGTTGTCCAACTTTCCCTGGAAAAGGGGCTTGTTCTAAGCCTTCAGCTTTTTTATTTAATTTTACGCAGTGAATCATTCGTGTCATCTTATTAATATCCGTTGTTGTGTTGTATTAACTTTTTAATCGGCGCTGGTAGTGCTAAAGTCTTAATTTTGGCACTGTTATACCAGAGCGCCTCTTTGTTTTCCATCACAATATTTTTAGGGTTTCCACAGGTAATGACCAGCGGTGAATAATCTAGATGGTAGTGCGAAAACGTATGCCGTAACGGTGTTAAATTTTTTTTAGTTTGTATTTTAATGTTATTGGCTAAACACCAATCCTGAACTGCCTCTGTGTTAGAAAATTCGGGCAAACTGTATAATCCGCCCCAAATTCCTGTGGGTGCGCGTTTTTCAAGTAACAATTTTTTTTTGTGATACAAAAGTAAAAACACAAGGGATTTAACTGGCTTTATTTTTTTAGGTTTCGGCGTAGGATAATTTAAAACCGTTCCTTTCGCATAGGCTTGGCAGTTGGCTGATAACGGACATTGATCGCATTGAGGTTTTGTCCGTGTGCAAAGCGTTGCCCCTAAATCCATCATTGCTTGGGTATAATCGGCGACGTTTTTATCAGGGGTATAACGTTGACTTAATGCCCATAGTTTTTGGCTCACAATTGGTGTGCCTACCCAGCCTGTTATTGCATGAAACCGTGTTAAAACCCGTCGTACATTCCCATCTAAAATAGGTGCTGGGTTATTAAAAGCAATACTTGAAATCGCCCCCGCCGTAGAGAGGCCAATCCCCGATAATTTGATTAAATCTTCAACATTATTTGGGAAGTAACCTTGTTGGTGAATTATTTGAGCGCTTTTGTGTAAATTTCTGGCTCTGGCATAATAGCCCAATCCTGCCCAATGTTGTAATACATCG
>JAGLBU010000206.1 GCA_023146575.1 Methylococcales bacterium | reverse complement strand
TTCGAGTCCCGTCCGCTCCGCCAAAAATAAAAAAACCTCGGATCATTTATGATTCGAGGTTTTTTTTTGCATAAAAAATTGTAATAATTTAAAAACAATTTAAACTTTCGATGAACACGTTTTTAACGTCGCTCACACCGACTTAATATACTTTTTTATAACTTGATTAGAACAAGGTCAATGTAATGCTACAAAAGATTAGAGAAAAATCACAGGGCGTTTTCGCTTGGGCTATCTTAATAGTAATTTGTGTCCCATTTGCGTTGTGGGGCATTCAAAACTATATTGGCGGTGCATCAGAAGACGCGCTGGTAACCGTAGGTGATCGAGAATTTTTTCAAAATGACCTCAATAAAGCCTACCAGCAATACAGCCAAAAGCTTGCAGGTATGAAAATAGACGAAGCCACTGTAAGGCAACAAGCGACGCTAAAACTGGTTAAAGATGAAGTATTATTACAACATGTGCGCGACCAAGACTTAATCATTAGTGATGAAAAAGCCAAAGAATTTATTCAAGGATTGGAATATTTTCAGGTTGATGGAAAATTTGACAACAAACGCTACAAGGCTCTATTAAGCGCGCAACAACTGTCATCATCACAATTTGTTCAACGTATTAAACAAGCACAGGTGATGGAGCAATATCAGCGTAGTATCTTATCAACTAGCTTTGCCACCGATTACGATATTGAACAGTTTTTTAAAATTCAAAATCAAAAACGTAATATTAATTATATTACCATCCCTGTTGTTCCTATTACCGTAGCGCCTGACGAAGCATCAGTTCAAAAGTATTATCAAGAAAATCAAAATCGTTATAAAACCACCGAAAAAATATCAGTTGAATATATTCAGTTATCACTTAATGATCTGGCTGAAAAAATAACCCTAACGGATGCGCAACTAAAAGCGTTTTACGAAGAACAAAAAGAAACTTATACTTCTAAAGAGCGCCGAAGAATTAGCCATATTCTATTTTCATTTGGGAAAGATGGTAATGATGAAGCGGTTCTTGCAACAGCACAGGCAGCTCAAAAACAATTAGCCACAAAAAGTTTTGAAACCTTAGCTTTGGAGATTTCTAGTGATGAGATTACCGCTAAAAAGGGCGGCGATTTAGGATTATTTGAAATTGGTGGATTAGAAGAATCTTTAGAAAAAGCCGTTACTCAACTAACTTTAGGGCAAGTATCCGCCCCTGTTAAATCCAGTTTTGGTTATCATCTATTGAAAGTAACTGAACTAGTACCTGTGGCAACAAAACCTTTTGAAGAAGCAAAAGCGGAAGTCACCAAGGCCTTGCAACGAAAATCCGCTGAAACCGATTTTTATGAAATGGCAGAAAGACTTGCTGAAGTTAGTTATGAAAACACTTCTAGTCTAACCGCCGCTGCTGAAACCATTGGCGCTACTATTGAAAAAACCGATTTATTTTCCAAAGATTCGGGGGAGGGCATTGCACAAGACCCTATCATACGCGCTGCGGCTTTCTCAGAAGATGTCTTAAAAGGGAATAACAGCGAATCGCTTGAAATTGGCAATGATAAAGTCATCGTGTTGAGATTATCAAAACATCAACCTGCGAGCGTTCAGCCTTTAGAAACCGTTAAAGCTAACATTGTCACACTGTTATTAACCCAAAAAGCCCAACAGCAAGCCAGTAATGCCGCTGCTGATTTAAAACAACAATTACTCGATGGCAAAAACATACAAACACTGGCAACTGAAAAATCACTAGAAGTCAAAAGCTTAAATGATTTCGAACGTCAAAATAAACTGTTAGCGTTACCTGTTAATTATGCTGTTTTTAAGGCGGCAAAACCTTCTGATAATAAACCTACTATTTTAACGGTTGCACTAAACACAGGTGAGCAATATATTATCGCCTTAAATAAAGTAACTGAGGGCGCTTTAACGGATGAGGATAAAAAACAACTCAAACGGGCAAAATTTAATATCGCAAAAGTTTTGGCTGAAACCACATTCGAAGCCGTATTAGCGAGTTTACAAGCAAATGCCGACATTGTGATTAAAGATAATCCTTCAACCGAAAAATAATACTAACATGTCAGACACTCAACCAGACGAACAGATTCAAATAACCCAACGCCGTGAAAAACTAAGCGCTTTGCGTAAAAACAACATCGCTTTTCCGACTGATTTTCGCCGTGATTCACTGGCAAAACAATTATCGCTAGACCACGGGGATAAAACCAAAGAAGCGCTGGAAGAAAACCCTGTTAAAGTTAACATTGCAGGTCGTCTAATGACCCGCCGAATCATGGGAAAGGCCAGTTTTGCTCACATACAAGATATGTCGGGGAAAATTCAACTCTATGTGACTCGTGATACTTTAGCAGAAGGTTTTTACAATACCCAGTTTAAAAAATGGGATATAGGTGACATCATTGGCGCAGAAGGGGTTTTATTTAAAACTAAAGTCGGCGAACT
>JAGLBU010000205.1 GCA_023146575.1 Methylococcales bacterium | reverse complement strand
TGAGGTTTTTCAGGCTGTTGTTGTAAAAAACCTGCCAGCCCATGAACCTGTGTTTGAAATTGGTGATAATTTATTGACACCTCTTTCTCGATAAAAACAGTTTGCTTAGGCGTTAGAAGGCACTGCTGATAAAAAGCGCTTAATAAAGTCATAAAATACTCCTGCCGTATAAATCATACGTTTTATTGATCTTATGTTTCCAATAATCGGGGCATTAATTGAACTAAATTACACGGACGTGTTCGATGATCCAGCTGGGCTTTAATGAGTTTTTCCCATGCAGTCCTACAAGCACCCGAAGAACCTGGAAGGCAAAAAAGATAGGTTGCATTCGCGACCCCTGCAATCGCACGCGACTGAATGGTTGAGGTACCAATTTCATCGTAAGAGATCATTCTAAAAATCTCCCCAAAACCTTCAAGTTTTTTATCGAGTAAAGGACTAATAGCTTCTGGTGTGCCATCACGTCCTGTCACCCCTGTTCCACCTGTCGTAATCACGACATTCACAGCCATATTTGCAATCCAATTTGAAACCACTGCCCTTATTTGATAAAGATCATCGCGTACAATTTTTTTTTCAAAAATACTATGCCCAGAATTTATAATATTTTCAGCTAAAACCTTACCAGAAATATCCTCAGCGGCTGTTCGTGTATCTGAAATCGTCAGCACTGCAATCGTTAAAGGTATAAACTTTTTTTCAGCTTTCATCGCCGTCCTCTATAATTTTGAGTAAATTAAAGACAAAAAGAGTGGATCCCAGTTAATTAGCCTTATCTATGATATGATTCAGACATCATAGTTAAGCATCTCTTGCCTCGCCTTCGCTTATCTTAAATTGCTTCTTTAAGTGATTCAAATTAAATATTTTATTAATCGCACTTGTACGACCTTTTTATAGAGTTTAAATGACTTCAAACGCTAACAAACCCATAGATTTTAAAACCAAATCCGACCCTTATGCGCAACGCGAAGCTCAAAAGTATGAAAGCCCTATTCCAAGTCGTGAACTGATTTTAGAATTACTCGAAAAAATCATAAAACCATTAGGCCGAAAACAAATCGCCGAAGAGTTTGGGCTAGAATCGCCTGAAGATTTAGAAGCCTTACGCAGACGTTTACGCGCCATGGAACGTGACGGTCAATTATTATTTAATCGGCGACAAAAATATTGCCGCATCAATCAAGAAGATTTAATTGCAGGCCGCGTCTTAGGACATGCAGATGGCTTTGGCTTTATGAAACCCGATGATGGCTCCAAAGATTTATTTTTATCGGCACGAGAAATGAATGCCTTAATGCATAATGACCGTGTATTGGTGAATGTTGCTAATATGGATCGAAAAGGACGGCGTGAAGCCAGTGTAGTTCAAGTTTTAGAACGAAATACGCATCAAATTGTCGGACGCTTATTTAAAGAAAAAGGCTTTTATTTTGTCATCCCTGATAACAACAAAATAACCCAAGATATTTTAATTCCTAAAGAAGCCTGTAAAAAAGCTAAAAAAGGTCAAGTCGTCGTGGTTGAAATTCTTCAGCAGCCCACACAACGACATCAACCTATTGGCGAAATTGTTGAAATTTTAGGCGCACATATGGCACCTGGAATGGAAATAGATGTGGCTATTCGCTCTCATGATCTGCCCTTTCAATGGTCAAAATCTTTAGAAAAAGAACTAAAATCCTTTAAAAAAGACGTTCCAGAAAGTGCTAAAAAAGGTCGGATTGACTTACGAAAAACCCCGTTTGTCACCATTGATGGGGAAGATGCGCGTGATTTTGACGATGCTGTCTATTGTAAAAAAACCCCAAAAGGCTGGAAACTATTAGTCGCAATCGCCGATGTATCACATTATGTCCCAGTGGAAAGTGCCTTAGATAAAGAAGCTAGTAATAGAAGTACCTCGGTGTATTTTCCAGAGCACGTTATTCCCATGCTCCCTGAAGTACTTTCCAATGGTTTATGCTCATTGAATCCAGAGGTTGACCGTCTTTGCATGGTATGTGAACTTTATATTGATAAGCAAGGAAAGGTTTTTCGTTCGCGCTTTTTTGAAGCGGTTATGCGTTCTCATGCACGTATGACCTACACCGAAATGGCTCAAGTAATTGATGGCAATAAAAAAACCACTAAAAAATACCAACAACTGCTCCCTGATTTACAACAACTCTATGCTTTATATAAAGCCATGCGGCTGGCGCGTAAGCAAAGAGGTACAATGGATTTTGATACCCAAGAAAGCAAAATTGTTTTTGGAAAGGATCGTAAAATAGAACAAATCGTCACTATAGAACGTAACGATGCGCATAAATTAATTGAAGAATTTATGATTAGCGCCAATAAAGCCGCCGCAACGTTCCTAATTCGTAAAAAAATGCCTCGATTATTGCGTATTCACGAACAACCCAATACCGAAAAATTATTAACCTTACACACTTTTTTAAACGAAATGGGCTTACAACTTAATGGTGGTGATAAACCCACACCATTAGACTTTATGGAACTGTTAACCTCGGTTCAAGGCAGAGTTGATGCGCATTTAATCCAAACAGTCTTATTACGCTCCATGTCACAGGCTGTCTACAGCCCTGAAACCAAAGGCCATTTTGGTTTAGCACTGGATGCCTACACGCATTTCACTTCCCCCATCCGAAGATACCCCGACTTATTAGTTCATCGTGCTATACGCCATTGTCTTCAGAATAAACCCCCTGAAACCTTTCATTATAGCTTTCCTCAAATGCTGATATTAGGCGAGCAATGTTCTGCCAATGAGCGCCGTGCAGATGAAGCAACCCGTGACGTTGAAAGTTGGTTAAAATGTGAATATATGCTGGATAAGCTCGGAGAGACATTTTTAGGCATTATTTCCGCGGTGACAAGCTTTGGTTTTTTTGTCGAATTAAGTCAAGTTTATGTGGAAGGTTTAGTCCATATTTCAAGTTTGCCCCACGATTATTTTCATTTTGACCCAACATCCCACCAACTCAAAGGCGAACGTACAGGCGTTTGTTATCGCTTAGGGGATATAGTTACCATTAAAGTCGTACGCGTCAGTTTAGATGATAAAAAAATTGATTTTGAATTGCCCCAAAGCACTCAAAAAACTCGTTCTCATAAAAGAAAGAAAAAGAAAAACATCCTTAAAAAATGAAACTAGATAAACTATTCGGTCTTCATGCGGTTCAAGCCGCTTTAGATTATTCACCTGAAAAAATTCAACGTGTCTGGGTGGATAATCAACGTCAAGATAAGCGTTTAACCTCGTTATTAACAGGCTTATCCCGCGTTAATATTAACGTTGAAAAAAGTGATCGAAAAACATTAGACCGCTTATCAGATCATAAAAACCATCAAGGGATCATTGCCGAAGTACAACTGCCCTCAACCAATTCAGAGGCTCAATTAAAGCACGCTATTGAGACTCTCACCACCACACCTTTATTTTTAATTTTAGATCAGGTTCAAGATCCCCATAACTTAGGCGCTTGTCTTCGTAGTGCAGATGCGGCAGGCGTCCATGGAATTATTATTCCAAAAGACAATTCAAGTGGCATTACGCCTACCGTTTGTAAAGTTGCTTCAGGCGCAGCAGAAACCATCCCTGTTTATCAAGTCACCAATTTAGCCCGATGTTTACGCGGACTTAAAGAGCAAGGTTTGTGGATTATAGGCACTACTGGTGAAGCTGAAAAAACACTGTTTGAAACCGACTTAAGCCTGCCTTTAGCCCTTGTCATGGGAACAGAAGGACAAGGCATGCGAAAGTTGACCCAGCAACACTGTGACTTTTTAGTTAAAATTCCCATGCAAGGTCAGGTTGAAAGTCTTAATGTCTCCGTTGCCGCAGGGGTTATGATGTACGAAACATTACGGCAACGTAGCCTAGTTTCATGACTTTTTTAGAACAACTAAGAGGTGAAACCTATCAGAAAAATAATACTTCTGCGCCTCAAATGCTCACCAAGCAACAACAAATAGAGCAAACACATCAAAAAATCTTATTGCCAAAAATGCAGGCCATCTTTTTATTTTTAAAAGGAATTATCATCCATTTAAACTATTTAGATAAAGCCATTAAGGTTTATGATTACAGCCCGCGTTTTCCTGCGTTAAACGCCTTGACACAAAAAAATTATCATATTAATACCGATGGCTTTGGTGGTTTCTCTGATTTTGAGCAAATTAAACAGATAAATTTAACCTTTTTATGCAGTACGCAAGGCTCGTTTAATTATAATTTGGAAGGAACGGAACGTATTGCCGATGAAATTGCTTTTTTAGACTCTAAAAATATGATTTATAACTCCAATCAATTCATCCATAAAGAAGACATTGAAGCAGTTCATTTTAGTATTGAGCGAAAAATTCCCGTGCGTTTTCGCTTTCAAATCGATATTGAACCCTCAAAAATAAAATTACTCATTGATAATCATTTAGATTTTAATCATTACGAGCAATCTTTTAACCCGACTGAAATAAATGAAGATCTTTTAAATAAAATGATTC
>JAGLBU010000204.1 GCA_023146575.1 Methylococcales bacterium | reverse complement strand
CATTATAAAAAAATATTAGCCTATGATAATTCGGGGGAATATTCTTTTCGTCGCACTAAACTCAATGGGGTTATGAAAAAATTCTCCAATGATACAGGCCCTGACCCTATTATTTATTTAGGTGAAAAAAGTCGAAAAGAAATTCTGACCTCCTTTATTCAATCGTTTTGTTGGATGGCCAGTGGTAGCTGGGATACCTTACCCTTAAAAACAGAACCATCAAATGCCAAAGCGTGTTCAATCGAAGATTTATCCTCTATTAATAGCATCTTAAATGACCATTATGCCTTTGTCTCTCATAGTTTAGGCAGTCGAATTGTGATTGATGGTTTGCAAAAAATTGCTGAGATTTTAGGTAATAAAGATGAAAAAAAACCAATATCACAAAAGCAACAAATGCTCACCTTTGCCATGCAGCATAAAGTTTTACCGCTTTATATGATGTCGAATCAATTGCCCATGTTACAGTTAGGGCGTGAACTTCCTGAAGTTAATAATCAAAAAAAAGCCTATTGCGAACCGCAAGGAAAACTTTATTCCAAACGTATTTTATCAAAAACCCCGATTATAGCGTTTAGTGATCCGAATGATTTACTGAGTTATGCTATTCCTCAGACATTTGCAGATCAATATCTTGATTCACGGCTCTGCTTTGAAGTCACTAATATTAATATTAACGTTGCCACCGTTTATGATATTTTTGGTTTAGGGCGAGTCGCCAATCCACTTGATGCTCATATTGGTTATGACACCGATGACCGTGTCATTGGCTTAATTGCCAAAGGTATCGGTCATAATGAAACCGCTAAAATTGTCAAAGAACGTTGCCAATGGATAGAAACGATTGATTAAAAATCACCACCGAGGTTTTCGATCTCGTGGTGGTAAAGCTAAGGCTGAAAAAGGCGTATCCAATGCGCTTAACGATAAGCTCGGGTGATAATAACGATCATTCATTAATGCCTCCATCCATTGATCACGTAAATGATTCATTTCCATTTGCGCACGCGCTATTTTTTCAGGGGTATCATCTTTTCCACGACTAATTGATTCTGCATGAATCATGCGTGCAAAAGGTGTCCAGACACAAGCTAAATTATGTTTGGCTAATTTCAAACAATAATCCACATCATTAAATGCCACAGGAAAATGAAGCTCATCTAATCCGCCCAGTTTTATATAATCACTTTTACGGGTTAACAAACAGGCCGCCGTAACCGCGCCGACACGTCGAGTTACTTGCAACAAACCTTGATAGCCTAAGTGATGTTTCATGTTTCCATTGCCAATATGACCTGCCAGATTATGAACCCCTAATAAAACGCCCCCATGCTGTACCATATCATTCGGCCACAATAATTTTGCGCCAACTGCACCAATATTAGGCCGTAATAACAAGCTCAGCATTTCCTCCATCCAGTCAGACGTAATAATTTCAATATCATTATTAATCAAGCCAATAATATCGCCTTTTGCTCTCCTGACCGCAAAATTATTAATCGCTGAATAATTAAAGGCTTTATCATATTTTAATACTGTATGCCCACGGGCTTTAAAACACGTTAATAAGGCTAAAGCATCTGCATCTGTCGTTTGGTTATCAACAATAATAATTTCATAAGTGTGATAGCTGGATTTTTTTTCAATCGACTCCACGCAGGTTTGTAATAATTTCGCCTGATCTTTTGTTGGAATAATTAAACTAATCAGAGGTTGTTGTTTAGGCATTATCCGTGAAATTTTTCGTAAAAAAGGGGATTTAGAGTTAGCGATGACATTCGCCTGAGGTTCTTGTTTTTTTAAATAATCTTTACACCACTGTAAATGTTGCAATGCGACTTGATTCGATGGTTCCAATTGAAAGCGGCGATGATAAAGCACATGAGGGCAATGAACAATATCTTGATTATCAACAAGACAACCTTCAACCGCCAACCATGGTAATTGTTTTAAATTTTTCGGAATCCGCTTAATGTTTTTTGCTTTTACCACACACAGTTCATCAATGTAATTGAGCGATAAAAAAAGATCAGGATCCCATGCGGGTTTAAACCACGGTTTTATTCTTTTTTCATATTCATCTTCTTGATCACAATCACTATAAACAATTCCTATTTTTTTAGACGATGCAAAAATCGCAACCACTTGTTGTAAAGCGTTCGTTGATAAACAATCGCCTGCTTCTATAAACGTCAACAAATCCGTCGAGTCATCAAAAATACGCTCAATATTACATTCTTCTGGTCGGATTTTAATCTTAGAGTTATTTTGAAACTCAGCAGGAATTTTGCCTTCAACCCATACCAACCAATTTTTGTGTGTTTGTTGTAATAAACTTTTTAAGGTTCTCGTCATATTTATTTCCGAACGAGTTACCACCACCAACACAAACGTCGCCAATAAAGCATTATCCATTTTGCTTGTATCATCATAGCGTTGTGACCATGATTCGTAATCACTAAACTTTAAACTTTTTAAAAATCGTTTTTCGTAATTTTCCCAAAGATGCTGCAGTAAGTTATAACTATTTTTAAGAATTTTATCTTCTTTATCGAAACGTGCTTGATAAAGTAAATCCAATAACCCCATCACCCCTTGAGGCGCTAACCAAACATTTAATGGACTTCCTGGTAAATGGATTTCATGGTCTATTTTTACGTCTACTTCATGCGTTAACCCATCGGCTAAAAATGCAGGCAATTGTATTTTAAATTTACCTTCTCCCCCTTTTATGATGTCCGTTTGGGTGCGTTCAATCACTTCCCCTTTATAAAAGCATTTAATAATAAAGGTTTTTGAAGGATTAAAAGGGTCTTTCACCCAGCCTTTTAACGTCAAGCCTCCATCGTGTTGAAGCTGTACGTCTAAAGGCAGTGCTTGTTTTTGACTTTCTTCATCTTTTAAAATCGAAATTTTGCCATCAAGGTATTGATTTTTATTAGCAAATTTAGCCTGAATGGTATCAACCCTTTTTAAGGCATGTTCAGGTAACATGTAAGAAAAAGCATAATAGCCCGTACCCTTATTCTGTTGTTTTAATTTTACATCATACAACTGAGCCAAGACACATGCTACCGCAATGCCATCCAGTAAAATTTCAACATATACGGTGCGTAAGGGTTCTAAAGGACACCATGCCCATCCAAATACAACCTGTCCGATATGACCTGTTAATTCACCTTCAAATTTAATCGACATGATTTAGCTCACTTTTTTAGCATAGGATTGAAAGGTCTTATGAAGTATTTCCAATGGATTATCCGATACGTTCATAACAATGGCGCTGGGTTGTAAGGCTAATATTTCTTGGGTATTGGGTTGAGAAAAGGCAATTAAGTCAAAATTATATTGCAACGCTAATACAAGATCAGTAGGCATAAAACCTATGTTATTAGGTAACACAAATACATGAGAACAAAGCTGTTTTAATTCAGGACATTCATCAATCGTCAAAGAGGTAAATATAATTTTTTGATTACTTTCCAGTGATGACTTAAAACTAGAGTCTCCCACAACCATAAAGGTTAAATCTATAGGATACTCCAACCAATAATCTGCAATTTTTTTAAGAAGTTGCTGATGTTCTGCATTAATATTCCCTAAAATTGCAATGTAAGCGGAATATCGTTTATTCGTTTGTTTTTTATAAAAATATTCAGGTAATAGCCATTTTTTTGTATTGGAATGATGTTTATAGTGCATCGTAGCGCCTTCACTTAACAAAATAATATTGTTAATTCTTTTTGCCCACAAAATATTATCCCATTCCTTCTCAAGATAATCATCATAAGGACAAGCTGTCATTGAGTGGCTTAATTGAGCTAAAACTTGATTTAAAATAGCAGGAAAATAACGACTATGATGAGCTTCTATACGCAAAGGCTTTATTTTTTTTATATCTTCAACTAAAGAACTCACTTGCGTCAAGCAGTTATACTCTAAATTAGACTCACCATAACTTGCCTCAAACAGCTGTAATGCCGTGTGAGTATTTTTATACGAAAGACTTAGCACCCAAGCCTCTTTTCCAGATAAAACCGCTTGCTTTAACACCTCTTTAAATAAAGGATGCTCATTTAAAAAATAATCAACCACATACAATATATCGCATTTTTTTTGTTTTAATAACACGCTTTCAATACGTTTTCGAGCATTTTTCAGTGGGTCATTTACGATAAACTGCCGTATTTGTTCAGAATATAGCGGATATTTTGTTTTAATTAATTCATTATTTAAATACGCTAATCTAGCTCGCTCTTGTTTAAACGATTGCCCGCCTTCATGCCCTATATAAACATTGGTTGCACATAAATGTTTCCAGCCTTTTTCAGTCGCTCGTAAACAAAATTCACTTTCTTCACTATAACCACGTAATAAATCTGTTTGGTTAAAATAACCAATTTCATTTAAACATTCGCGTTTAATAAAAAAACAAAAACCGTTTCCCGTAGGTACTTCAATCCCATGGTTTTTGTTAATTTTTGCGGCAATACCATCAATTTTTTGTATCTGTTTTATTGTGGGTAAATCATTGGTTTTAAAAGGGATAGGATAGCTAAATTTTTCAGCATAATTTGATAAAGGCGTAATGGTCGCAATTTTTTTATCTGAATACGCTAATTGTTTTAATCGGTCTAAGCTGTTATTAACCACAACCGTATCAGAATTTAATAAAATTACATCTCGCCATGGGTGTTGCTGCATTCCTATATTAACCGAAGCGATAAACCCCACATTATGGCTATTATCAATCACCGTAATTTGTGGCGATTTTTTAAGCTGTTGAAGATAGCCCTTTATTTTAGATGAAGCTGAGCAATCATTAACCAAAACTAGATGATACTTCGTCTTAAAATTCTCATTTTTTTCAAGTGCCTGTAAACAGTACTTAAGACTCTCAAAACCACCAAAGATAGGAATAATAATATCAATTAAGCCATCTTTTTTTTGTGCTATTTTAAGGTTTAAGTCATAAGGGTTTCCAAGTTTTTCATCGTCTGAATAGGTTAATAAGGGACTTCCAAAAAGTCGTTTTCTATGACCTACAGTTACTACATCTAGCTGTTGATTATGGTCTTTAAGCGATAAACAAAAGCCATTAAAACCGTTACCAATTCCAATTTTTTTTAATTCAGGTGTTGCTTGGTTTGCCATGAATTTTATAGTATTTAGATATGAAATCCCTAAAAGAAAAAGACTTTGCTGCTGGCTTTTAGGATCAATCACCCAGCCGTAAATTTTATCTTTTTTTATCCATAACGCACCAATTTCAGTAGAGGTTTTTAATAAAATTTCATAACAAAAAGTAAGTGTTTTTAATGCGTCAAATTCAATCAATGACAATAATAAACCCGCTCTTTGTTGTAAAATTTTAGAGTTTGTTAGTCTTAAGTAATGTCCGCATTCAACATATTTTGAAAGTAACGTAACTGAAAGTGGAAATTTTAATAAACCTTTATGAAAAACAGCCAATGCTGATGTAAAGTTATTTTTTTTTATATGTAACACTCCAAATTGTAAATAAAGATCACTAGGGGCATTTGAATGTTTTAAGACCTCTTGTAAACAAATAACCGCTAATTCTAATTGGTTACTTTTGAGTGCAATGATAAATTGGTAAATTTTCCATTCTGATTTTTTAACACCTGAAGCCACACCTAAACTAAGAAGTTTTTTAGCTTCAATCAAATTCTCATCATTGATGGCACAATTGATTGCTTGTAAAAAGTTACGCATAAACTCTATTCTTTAAATTTTAAACCAAAAAAAAGCAGGATACAAAGTACCCTGCTTCATTAAGCATTATCTTTCAAAAAAGATTATTACCC
>JAGLBU010000203.1 GCA_023146575.1 Methylococcales bacterium | reverse complement strand
ACCACCCTAGCCAACCCGTTATGCCTAAAGTTGTCGTAATCGAAAAAACAATCAATAACACCACCGAAAAAGTCGCACCAATCGAACGCAAACTGATTAATAGAACAAAAATCACAATCGCATACATCGCAGGGACTAAGGTTGCATTATCGTTCATCGCTGATTCACTAAAGGCATTCGACATCATCGCCATCCCCGTTAAATGAACCTTCAAATTAGGGTAACGTGCTTCAATATCCTTCACTAATATTCTGGCACTGGCGGCAATTTCAGCGGCTTCATTTGGGTCTTTATTCGGCAATTGCACGATCACATTCACCCCTGCGACATGGCCTGATGTGGAGACTAAACGATTCACCAATATAGGTTCAGCCAAAGCAATTTGTTTAATTTTTTGAATTTTTTCAACGGAAATATGCGGGCTTTCCACTAAATCAGCTACGATTAAATCATCCCCTTCCGCTTTTGTATGTTGAAAGTTGGTGATTGAATCCACACGACTTGAATAGGGGATTTGCCATGCTTTTTTGGTGAGTTCTTGAATCGCTTCTAAGGAAAACGTCGTAAAAACATCCTTCTCTTTAGGCTCTAAAATAAACAAAACCGAGTCGGATTTATTGTAAATAGCTTGTATTTTATCAAAGGCCTGTAATTGTGGATTCTCTTTACTAAAATAAACCCTATAATCGGTTTTAAAACTTAAAAGCCTCATCCCTGAACTCATTGCCATCACCAGCGAAAGCGTGATAATTAACACCCACCATGGATGACGCGTGATAATATTAATAAAGGTTGATAGCTTATTTCCCTGTTTCATTTTTTCCCCTCTGTGAACCGATACAACAAACAATTATTCAGTATAAGTTTGCGTGCTTTTACCTGTCAAATGCTTAAAACCACGTTATTTTCATGGCCATTATTATCGCACTTTAAAAATACTTATTTCACGCTTTAAAGTGGTTTTTTGCGCTAAGTTTCGCTTGTATTGACGTTAGAATGCTAAACTGTTTACTTATTCAAGCTTCTTTTTATGTGTTCTAAATGGCAACTGCATCCGACTCCGACCCAACAAACCCCTCACTTTGGGCTTATGGCTTTAAGTGCTTAAAATATACTATATTAGTTGGTTTTTTAATTGCCGCAGGTTTTTTAATTGCCTACGTTTTACGACTCAATTATAAAGTCACTTCCACCTTTGAAGCCAAACGCTGGGATATTCCTGCACGTATTTATGCCAACCCTTTAGACCTCTATGTTGGCTTAAATTTAACCCGCCGTGAATTTCAAAATATTTTACAGCAATTAAATTATCAAAAAGATTCAACCCTTGCCTCAGAAGGCAGTTATCGGCTTCGATCCAATAAAATAGAATTAAAAACTCGCCGCTTTCATTTTTGGGATGGGCAACAGAATAGCCAATCATTAAAAATACAGTTTTCTAAAAAAGCCATTACCCATATTAGCAACCTTAAAACAGGTGAAAACATCCCTATCACCCGTATGGATCCTGTCAAAATTGGTAGCTTTTACCCCAAACGAAAAGAAGATCGTATTTTAATCAAATTAGAACAAGCGCCTGTCTCATTAACCCACGCTTTATTTGCCACTGAAGACCGTAATTTTGAACATCATCAAGGTGTGTCAATTCGAGGTATTTTGCGTGCTATGTGGAGCAATATACTGGCAGGCGGTGTTGTACAAGGTGCAAGCACGATTACCCAACAGTTGGTTAAAAATTTCTATTTAACCCCAGAGCGAAAATTAAAACGTAAATTTAATGAAATTTTGATGGCACTGCTTTTAGAATATCATTACGATAAAGAAGAAATTTTAGAAGCTTATTTAAATGAAATTTACTTAGGTCAAAATGGAGCTAATTCGGTGCATGGTTTTGGGCTTGCGAGTGAATTTTATTTTGCCAGACCTTTAGAGAACTTACCCTTACATAAAGTGGCTGCGTTAGTCGCATTAGTCCGAGGACCTTCTTATTATGATTTACGAAAACGTCCTAAACGTGCGCTAAAACGCCGCAATTTAGTGTTAAACGAAATGTTTAAGCAAGATTACATCAAGGAAAAAGCTCTTAAACAAGCCTTAGCAAAACCTTTAGGGGTGATTCCTCATAAACACCGTTCAGTAAACCGTTATCCTGCTTTTTTAGAAAAGGTTAAACAAGAACTAGATCAGCAGTATCAAGAAGAGGATTTAACCACCGAAGGTTTAAAAATTTTTACGACACTGGACTCTCAAATACAAAACCGTTTAGAAACAACGGTAACTAAAAAATTAGCCACTTTTGAAAAACGTCGCCGTAGTAAAAAATTGGAAACTGCCGTATTAATTAGTCGACGTGAAAACGGTGAAATTATTGCATTGGTAGGTGGGCGAAAATCAACCGAAGCAGGGTTTAACCGTGCTTTAAATGCCTTACGTCCGATTGGCTCATTAATCAAACCTGCTATTTATTTAACCGCCTTAATGCAGTCGGATAAATACACTATCACCACCCCCATCAGCGATAGCACTATTGTGGTCGAGAATGAAGGTCAATCGTGGAAGCCTGATAATTACGATCATAAACAACACGGGTTAGTACCACTACACAAAGCCTTAAGTCAGTCCTATAATCTTGCGACCGTGCGTTTAGGGATGGATGTGGGCTTAGATGCCATTAGCGATACCTTAAAAAACTTAGGCGTGACTCGCGCGATTGAAACCCGTCCCTCAATGTTATTAGGCGCATTGCCGTTAACTCCGTTTGAAGTCATGCAAATGTATCAAACCTTTGCTGGCGATGGCTTTAACACCAATTTAAAAACCATTCAAAGCGTAGTGGCAATGGATGGTAAACCGTTAAAACATTACCCATTTACCATCAAACAAGGTACCGACCCTACTGCGACTTATATTATTAACACCATGCTTCAAAAAGTTATGGCTGATGGCACAGGACGTTCGGCGTATAAATACCTGCCTAAAGAATACGCCTTAGCAGGGAAAACAGGCACCAGCAATGAACTCAAAGACAGTTGGTTTGCAGGCTTTAGTGGTGATTATTTATCAGTGGTATGGATTGGGCGTGATGACAATAAAACCACAGGCTTAAGTGGCTCATCAGGTGCATTACAATTATGGTCCGCCATGATGAAACAAATTGCCAAACAACCCGTCAATTTAATTGCCCCTGATAATATTGAAATTTCATGGATTGATAAACAAGGTTTATTAGCCGATCATTATTGCACTGAGGCCAAAAAATACCCGTTTATAAAAGGCACAGCGCCTGAAAAACGCTCCCCTTGTGTTGCCGTAATTAACCAAATAAACGCTCTACAACCTACTGAAACAGAAACCGAAGAAAGTATTTCCGATGTTATCCCAGACCCTGTACCTGTTGACAGTACTGAGCTTGATAAAGACGGCCAACCCATTCAAAGCAACCCTTTTTATTAATTCTTATGAAAAAAATACTCCTTATTCTTACCCTATGTCTTGGTACTCAAGTCGCTTACGCACAAGAACCATTACAGCAGTTAAAAAAGTTTTTAAAAAACTCCAAAACCTTAACCGCCTCGTTTAAACAAGTCTTATTCGATAAAGACCATAAAATTAAACAAACCAGTACAGGCTTATTTTATTTAAGCCGCCCAGGAAAATTTCGCTGGTCGTATAAAACCCCTTTTGTACAAGAAATTGTCTCTAATTCAGGAAAAGTCTGGTTTTATGATAAAGATTTAGAACAGGTCACCATTAAAAAAATGGATGCCTCAATGGGGGCTACGCCAGCACTTTTATTAAGTGGTAATATAAATATTGAGGAAAAATTTACCATCGAATCCCAAGGTGAAAGCGAAGGCTTAACATGGATAAAACTTTTGCCTAAAAATGCCGAAACCAGTTTTAAATACGTCTTAATTGGTTTAGAAGGTCGACGGTTAGGCGGCATGGAGTTATATGATAATTTCGGTCAACTCACACGCATCTATTTTTCAGATACACGGGTGAACCCCTTTATTGATGCGGATAAATTTATTTTTGACATTCCTGAAGGTACCGATGTTTTCGATAACTAATCCTGCAATTGTCTTATGAATAACGCTACTTTTGCCCAACGTGATTTATCCGTACTCTGGCATCCTTGTACGCAAATGAAAGATCATGAATCTTTACCGCTTATCAGTATTAAAAAAGGCGATGGGGTTTTTCTTGAAGATATGGAAGGCAACCGCTACATCGACGCGATTAGCTCGTGGTGGGTTAATATTTTTGGGCATTGCAACCCGACTATTAACAACGCCATTAAACAACAACTCGATACCCTAGAGCATGTGATGCTCGGTGGTTTCACTCATGAAGCAGCAGTGGTATTATCTGAAAAATTACTCGCAGTCGCCCCAAAAGGTTTGAGCAAATGTTTTTATTCGGATAATGGCTCATCCGCAGTTGAAATTGCCTTAAAGATGAGTTTTCAAAGTTGGCGTAATCAAGGCAATCATCAAAAAACTAAATTTGTTTCGTTAGAAAACAGCTATCACGGCGAAACCTTAGGCGCGTTATCGGTCAGCAATGTTGCCTTATACAAAGAAACCTTTGCCCCGTTATTATTGGATATTATCAGCGCCCCTTCGCCTGATTGTTATCACCGTGAACAAGGGGAATCGTGGCGTAATTACTCCATTCGTCAATTTGAACCGATGGAGACACTATTAGCCCAACGCCATCACGAAATTTCAGCGGTCATTATTGAACCCTTAGTCCAATGCGCGGGCAACATGCGGATGTATCACCCCATTTATCTGACTTTGTTACGTGCTGCCTGCGATCAATATAATGTCCATTTAATTGCCGATGAAGTCGCCGTCGGTTTTGGACGCACAGGCACCTTATTTGGCTGTGAACAAGCCGATATTTCCCCCGATTTTTTGTGTGTTGCCAAAGGCTTAACGGGCGGTTATTTACCCTTAGCTGCCACCTTAACCACTGAAAAGATTTATCAAAGCTTTTACGATGATTATGAAAAACTCACAGGCTTTTTCCATTCCCACAGTTATACGGGCAACGCCTTAGGCTGTCGGGCAGGAATTGCCACCTTAGATATTTTTCAACAACAAAACATCCTTCAAAAAAATAAACGCCTTGCACAAGTCATGCAACAAGCGGTGGCGAATTTTACCGAACACCCTCATATTATTGATGTTCGCCAGACGGGTATGATTGTCGCCATTGAATTTGTTAAAAATAAACACACCAAAGAACCATTTGCATGGCAACAGCGCCGAGGTTTAAAAGTCTATGAATACGCCTTATCAAAAGGGGTTTTATTACGCCCCATTGGCAATGTGGTGTATTTTATTCCACCCTATATTATTACTGAGGCGCAAATTAACACCATCGCCAAAGTCGCCTTAGAAGGTATAGACCGTGCGGTGCAAAATTAATGCGTGTTTCACGGTTATATGTTACCAACACCTTACAAACAGGGCAAACATTAGCACTTGAAGAAGATAGCGCACATTATTTACGCACGGTTTTACGCTTACAAAAACAAACCCAAGTGATTTTATTTAACGGTCAAGGCGGGGAATATCGCTGTACCTTATTAGACGTTAATCGTAAAAAAGTCTCTTTAAGCATTGATGAAAAAATAGAACGCTCAGTGGAATCGCCGTTAAAAATTTCAATTGGCATGGGAATTTCACGTAGTGATCGCATGGATATGGCGGTAC
>JAGLBU010000202.1 GCA_023146575.1 Methylococcales bacterium | reverse complement strand
CCTTATTTTATCAGCGGTAGCACCTCGTTTTTTTCCTATACCGAGGTTAAAGATGTAATGAGTTATTTACGTTTATTGGTCAATCAAGACGATGATGCCGCTTTTTTACGAGTCATCAATACGCCACGGCGTGAAATCGGGCCGACAACTTTGGAAAAATTAGGAAAATACGCCAATGATCGGCAAATCAGTTTATTTTCAGCCTGCTCTGAAATGGGGTTAACCCAAACTTTATCTGAAAAAGCCATTACACGGTTAAATCGTTTTTGCGACTGGACACGCACTACTTCCGAAAAAATAGAACAAGGCGATTGCTTTAACACCGTAGATAATATGTTAGAGCAAATTGGTTATGAACAATGGCTTAAAGAAAACAGCAAAACCCCTGAGTCGGCGAAAAGACAGCAACAAAATGTCACCGATTTAGTTGATTGGCTCCGAAATATGGGCAAAGCAGACGACAATGAACCTGAAAAAACCTTATCCGAAGTAGTTTCAAAAGCGATGTTATTGGATATTTTAGACCGCCAAGAAGACGATGAAGCAGGTGATCAAGTCAGCTTAATGACTCTACACGCCGCCAAAGGGTTGGAGTTTCCGCATGTATTTTTAATCGGCATGGAAGAAAATATACTGCCGCACCAAAACAGTATTGAAACCGATAACATAGAAGAAGAACGCCGCTTAGCCTATGTCGGCATTACCCGCGCACAACGCAGCTGCACCTTTAGTTATTGCACGCATCGTAAACGTTATGGTGAAATTTCAGAAACCGACCCCAGCCGTTTTTTATCTGAATTACCTCAAGACGATTTAGAATGGCCAAATCAAAAACCGCTCGATCCATTGGTGGTGAAAGAACGTGGACGCGCCAGTCTTGCAAATTTAAAAACAATGTTATCGTAATTCAATTTAGAATCAGTTAAAATACCCCTTCATGTCACGCGCCCGTAGCTCAGCTGGATAGAGCGCACCCCTCCGGAGGGTGAGGTCGGACGTTCGAATCGTCTCGGGCGTGCCATTTGATTATGATATTAAGGAAGGCTATGACCTATCGAGACTTGACAGATTCTCAGGGGCTACTGATCGCTCATATAATTCAACCATTTTTGTGCCGCCACCGCTGTTTCTTTATAAATACTCGCTAACTCAAAAGCCGCCCCTGCCTCTGGCATATTTTTTAAATGAAATTGCGTGATTCCTAATAATAATTGACTGCGCCCTTGTTGGGAAAATACCCCAAGTTTTAAGGAGGCGTTAAAGCTTTCTAACGCCTTTTTCCATTTTTTATCCGCTGCATAAATTTGGGCTAATTTTTCATGAATTGATGCTTTTGGTGCTAAGGTTAACGCCGTTTCCAAATATTTTTTAGCCGCTAAAGGTTCTTTTGCACTTAACCATGCGCCGCCTAATAATTCTAAATTTTGAGCGTTTTCGGGCAGTTTTTTGGCTAAAAACCATTCTTCTAAAAATTGAGCGGCTTTATGTGGTGTATTGGCGTATAAAAATAATTTGGCTAATTCCAGCAATTCAGATTCGGTTTTTAAAAAACCTCGTTGGTAGGCTAGATGTTTGATAGTAGCGGCTTTGGTATAATTTTCTGCATTATGGTAGGCGGCACTTAGTTGTTTCCAATGGTCTTTATTTTCAGGTTCTTCAGCCAGTTTTTTTTCGAGTACCACAATCGCCGCTCGAAAGTCTTTGGTTTTATAGCCTAAAGCGAGTTGTAACTCTGTCCATTCTTTTGGTGGGTTTTCAGTCGCCGCCG
This sequence comes from Methylococcales bacterium, assembly GCA_023146575.1. Taxonomy (GTDB): domain Bacteria; phylum Pseudomonadota; class Gammaproteobacteria; order Methylococcales; family Methylomonadaceae; genus WTBX01. Next base: position 3,683 of record JAGLBU010000202.1, on the reverse strand, counting down.
TGGCTTTTTGAACCAATACCGTAGCTTTGTCGTATTGTTTGTTTTGACTGTAAATATTGGCTAGTAAAATAGCGATTTTCGGCGCAGGATCAGGGTTGTGTTTATACCAAGCATCTAATAACGGAAAGGCTTTATCGGGTTCTTTATTGGCTAAATAAAACTGCCCTAAACTCAATTGTACTTTTTGTGTCGCTTCATACGGTAAAGATTTGACCGCCAACGCGTTGTTTAAAAATTCAATCGCTTTGGGGTAATTTTTTTGTGCACCATAAACACTGGCTAAACTACGCAACAAAATCGCTTTTTCGTAGTTATTTTTATTGCGTTTTAATTCTTGCTGTAAAATTTTTTCCGCATCATCATAGGATTTTTTTGCAATCAGTTGGTCAACTTTTTTGAGCTGATAATAGACAGGCTTTGAGACCACATTGGCAAAACTGGGGGGGATATTTCCAAGCGCCGCAACCATAAGGATAGGTAAAATATAATGAGTTATCTTCATGGTAATTTAAAATAAATAGTTTGCGTAAAGGGTTGAGCTACAGCGCGCCCATTTACTTTTTTAGCTTTAAAGCGATAACGACGAATGGCACTTAATGCGGCGCTATTAAAAACACCACTGGGTTTTGAGCCAACCACAGAAGGATTAGTAACCCTTCCACTCGCACTCACAACAAAGCGTATTTTCACCCAGCCTTCTTGGCGATTACGTCTTGCACGGCGTGGATAACTCGGGCGCGCTCTTGATAACACTTTCGCCGCAGAACTCCCCCCTTTCACCCCGCTAGAGGATTTCGATTTAGCTTTTGTAACCTTAGCCTTTTTCCTCGCTGCCTTCTTAGCCGCTTTTTTGGCTTTCTTTTTAGCCTTTTTCAGACGCTCAAATTTTTTGGTCGAATTTTTAATAGCCCTTAGTTCGGCTAATAAATCCGCTCGAGTGTTCTTTTTACTTTTTTTCGATTTTTTAGCTTTTTTCTTGGTTTTATTTTTACTACTTTTCTTTTTAGTGCTTTTGGTTGTTTTTTTCTTACTACTCTTCTTTTTAGTGCTTTTGGTTTTTTTCTTACTACTTTTCTTTTTAGTGCTTTTTTCAGACCGTTTCTTCTTCGGTTTTTCTTTGCGTTTTAGTTTCTTTTTTGGCTTAATTTTTGGTGCTTTTTTCAGTTTTAGAGTTTTCTTTTTAAGCTTAGGGCTTTTCTTTTTAAGCTTAAGTTTTTTCTTTACCTTCGGAGTTGGCTTTGGTTCAACCACAGGTATTGGTTTGATAATTTCTTTTTTAACTTCCACCAATTTCACGTCGTCATTGGTCATGACTTCAGGCTCTACCATCGCAAGCTCAGGGATTTCCATCTCTGGCGTAACTTGCTGTTCCAGTGGTTTTTGAGGCTCTTCAGGCGGTGGTGGTGGGGGCGCTAATAATTCTTCTGGCGGTTTCGGTTTTTTTTGAACCTTTTCCTCAAGCTTTTTGAGTTTAATAAATTCTGTCATTTGTAATGACTTGGTGGTTTTCATCGGCTGTTGATTATTAATAATCATCGCCTGCATTAGCCAAAATAAGCCTAATGAAATAAAAATACCGAATAAAAGAGCTAGGCTTGGACGCTTCACAATCAGTCTGTATCAGTGGCAATAGAGGCATTCATCACCCCTGCTAAACGAATTTGATCCATCACTTGGATTAACGTTTTGGTTTTAGATTCTTTATCAGCGGCAACAATGACAGCCCCTAGGGGGTTTTCCGCATGTAAGCGCGCAATGTTAGCGCGTACTGACCGAATATCGACCAATTGTTTATCAATCCACACTTCACCATTGGGTTTAATTCCGACAATAATGTTAGCATTTTCCGTTCGAGTTGCGGTGCCATCTGCACTAGGACGGTTGATTTCAATCCCTGATTCTTTGACAAAGGAGGTGGTTACAATAAAGAAAATTAACATGATAAACACGATGTCTAACATCGGTGTCATATCAATATCGGCAGCTTGTTCGGTAGAAGAACGACTAGATCGACGACGCATAATAAAAGGGTAAGTTAGTGATATTTTAATAAATCTGCAAGATGATGACTTTCATCACTTACATGCTCTTCAATTAGTTTAATGAAATATAAACCGGAAATGGCAATAACCATGCCTGCCATTGTGGGAACGGTGGCTTGTGAAATCCCCGCCGCCATTGCTCGTGCATTACCTGTGCCTGTAATTGCTAGGACATCAAAGACATTAATCATGCCTGTGACCGTGCCTAACAAACCTAATAAGGGACATAAGGCGATTAACATTTTAATAATCGGCACGGTTTTATTCATACTGATTCGTGCTTCTGATAATGTGGCTTCACGAATAAATAAGGATTTTTTGGAGTGTTTATCACGTCGTTGTTCCCAGTGATATAACCATTCTAAACGCAGGTCTGGGTACGTTAATTTAAAAAATAAAAACCGCTCTATAATCAAACACCACAAGATAATTGAGACAAACAGAATAACCCATAAAATCGTCCCACCTGTTTGTAAAAACAGTCCAATACTTTCAAAAAAACCTGTGGACGGCATCATTATTTTTCTAACCGTCTAGCCAATAAGCCTGCGGTTTGTTCATCTAATATTTGTATCAACGTACGACTGCGTGCCGCCACGATACTGTGTAAAAATAGTAATGGAATGGCGATGCACAAGCCTAACATGGTAGTCACTAAGGCTTGGGAAATACCGTTTGCCATCAATTTTGGGTCACCTGTGCCAAATAAACTAATGGACTGGAACGTTGCAATCATGCCTGTAACCGTTCCTAATAACCCTAATAAAGGCGCGACGGCGGCAAGTAATTTAATCATTGGCAGACCTCGTTCTAGCGCAGGAATTTCTCGGGTAATCGCTTCATCTAATAACAGCTCTAGGTTTTCATTTTCCATGCTTGCGGCATCATCTTGTTGCGCCGCTATAAAAATACGTCCTAATGGATTACCACTGTCGGCTTTTTCACGGCTGATTTGCGCTTCCATTTCTTTCGCTGTTCCCATCAAGGTGATTAATCGAAATACGGCATAAATAAACCCTATCGCACCCATGATTAAAATAATATAGCCAATGACACCACCTTGTTTGATGCGTTCAGAGCTGTCTGGCGCTTGCACCAACATGCTTAAAATAACCCCGCGAGTAGGATCAATACCGACATCGACTAATTCACCTGCTTTGGCAGATTCTAAATCTTCTGCCATGTCCAAATAATCACCATCAGGTTGGCGTGATAAGGTAGAGAGTTTGCCTGTTTCAGGGACATAATGTAAATATTCCCCTTTTGCAATTGCATTAAAATTACCAATGCGGGTAACTTTATCTAAGCCCGAAGCGCTACTATCTGCATTAGTGAATTGTACAATTTTTCCAGACTCGGTCATTTCTTGTTGTAAAGCTATCCACAATGCTTCAAGCTGATCAATCGTTGGAATTTTTTCACTTTGCGCGATGTTATGTAACAATTGGTTACGCTGTGGAAATTGTGCCGAAATTAACGAGGTTTTTAAATTAACGTTTAAATCCCCTGCCACTTGTTTTGCTACCGTAAACAGCTGGGTTAAGTCGCCGCTATTTTCTTGCAATAATGTTTCTAATTGCGCCAACTCATTTTTATTTTTTTCAACCTGCTCTCTTAAGGCACTGGTTGAAGTTACCTGTG
>JAGLBU010000201.1 GCA_023146575.1 Methylococcales bacterium | reverse complement strand
GAAAGTGGTTTAAATTTTATTAAAAATTCAATGCGAGCCTCAAACCTAAAAGCACCTGCCTCCTATGGTATTTTTACGAATTACCTTGATGATGACAGCCCCACAGAAATATACGCACATGGGCATAATGTCACCGCAGAACATATGGGCTTAATGCTCAGAGCCTCTGCCTGTATGGGGGACACAACCGCTTATAAGCAATCCTATCAATATGTTGAAGAGGTAATGATTGATCCCGTTTATAAACTCATTAATTGGGCGGTTGATCGTGTAAACAATAAACCTTTAGCGGCATTTGATGAGACGCATTGGATAAATTCCAATGCACCATTAGATGATTTTCGGGTTATTAGGGGAATTCTAGACAGCTCCCTTACCGCTAATATACCAGAGGCAAAAAGCTTTGCTGAAACCCTCTTAAATGGTCTTTACTGGACAACAGTGACCGATAGAATACATCAAGAAAAACCACAATTTTCAGCCTACCCAAATGGTTTGGTCGCTTATTCGTGGGATTGGCAAGGCACACATAATCCTCAGGCAACCCCTCCTGCGATTACCACAGGACTTGGTGTCTTAGCCACAGAACCAATCCCGACGGATTATAATGATTTATATATGCTAGGGGAGGCAACTAAAATGAATCCTCGCTGGCGGCCTTTATTGGAATCAGCAACCGATTTTCTGTTAGATTCTCAAGTACCATTTGTCTCAGGTCTTTTTTATAATGGTTATCAAGAAGATGGAACATGGACGGGCGATTTTGAAAACCGTGATTCAAATGAAGGTAACCACCTAAAGACGATCCAAAACTTATGGATTGCTTTGCATTTAGCCAGAGCTTCTCAGTTTGATGCCACGTTATTAGATGAGCAAAGACGCAATGCAGCTCGGACGGCGGCAAAAAAGAGTTTGGCATTTTTTAAAGATTTTTACACTAAAAAGAAACGAGTCCCAGAATATTTAACCATTGCAGGGCTTGAAGTGAAAAATTGTGTGTCAACTAATGTCCCTGCTGATTGTCTAACCCCTGAAGTTGACAATTCTTTGACGGGGGAAGCAAGAATTTATGCACAGTTAGCACGACTGGCGTTGTTGCTTGATGATAAAGCCTTTGCTCATCAAGTGATTAGTGAACAAATTTTAACGGATCGTATCTCAGATCCTAAAAATCCACGTTATGGGCAAATTGGTATTTCTACCGCAGGGAAAGGGGATGCCGATGCGTGGAATACATTGGAATCAGTCTTAACACTGTGTTTGGAATCGTCAACACAAGCAAAACCATCTTCAATCGGGTATTTACAAAACCAAGCCGCCTTATCTAAAAACCTTGCGTTATTTATTCCTGCTATTGACTATCAATTAGGGAAAGATAAGCATTTTTATTCAGCAAATTTAACGTATATAGGGGTAAACCCAGCGGGGAATTTACTTTGGAAATTGAAAAATTTCACGCCACATCAGGACGTTGATTTAAAAACTATTAGCGCTCATCTTTCTGATAAACCTGCGAAGCTTACCTTAAAACTTGATTCTGTCTTATATGATAATAAGAACTATTGGGCTGAGTTGGATTTTATTGGTGATAATGGCAAAAATAGAGATTTA
>JAGLBU010000200.1 GCA_023146575.1 Methylococcales bacterium | reverse complement strand
AGCGAATACGTTCTAACAAGCCCAGTTTTCCATGTCCTAAGGGCATTTCAATGGCATCACGCACTTCAGGCATCCGCGCTAATAAGGCAAAACTCCATTTTGGTGCGAGTACATCAATTTGGCAATCAGGCTGTTGCGTTTTTAAGGTGATGAACAGACTTTGCGCCATCACCATATCCCCAATCCATGACGCGCCAACAATTAAAATTTGCATGATTTTTTAAATAAAATTATGCCGTATACGTGAGCCATTCTGAGTGTGATGTTTGACGACCATGTACATAATCAAAATACAACGCTTGGATTTTTTTGGTCACCTCACCGCGTGTGCCTGACCCAATTTTTCGATCATCGTATTCTCGAATCGGAGTTACTTCCGCCGCAGAACCTGTGAAAAAAGCTTCATCTGCAACATAAACTTCATCACGGGTAATACGTTTTTCAATCACCTCTAACCCTTGCTCATGGGCGATGGTCATAATGGTCTCACGAGTGATTCCCTCAAGTGCTGAGGTGGTTTCAGGGGTGTATAATTTTCCATTACGAACGATAAATAAATTTTCACCACTGCCTTCGGCGACAAAGCCTTCATGATCTAACAATAACGCTTCGTCATAGCCTGCGGCTAAGGCTTCTTGTAACGCCAAAATAGAATTAATATAATTGCCATTGGCTTTGGCTTTACACATGGTGCTATTGACATGATTACGAGTATAAGACGATGTGCGAATACGGATGCCTTTTTCCATATTTTCCGCACCTAAATACGCCCCCCATTCCCATGCCGCCACCATCACATGCACTTTTAAATTGTCGGCACGTAATCCCATCCCTTCTGAGCCATAAAAACACATGGTACGAATATAAGCGCTGTCTAAGTTATTTTTTCCAATCGCAAGCCGTTGCGCTTCATTAATTTCGGCTTTTTCAAACGGAATGTCCATATTCAAAATATGCGCCGAACGGTACAAACGATCGGTATGCTCGTGTAATTTAAAAATCGCTGCCCCTTGATCGGTATGATAGGCACGTAATCCCTCGAAAACCCCTGCGCCATAATGCAAAGTGTGGGTTAACACATGAACTTTTGCCTCACGCCACTCAACCCATTCACCATCCATCCAAATAAGTCCATCTCGATCATTCATTGTTTGCATTTTCTATCCTGTCTTTCTATGTTATGACGTATGTTTGAAGAGCGCGATGGATTCAACATGCCCTGTTTGGGGAAACATATCCATCACCCCTGCTTTCACTAAGGTATAGCCTAATTCATTCACCAAAATTCCCGCATCTCGCGCTAAGGTTGAAGGGTTGCACGAAATATAGACAATCAACTGAGGTTGCCATTTTTTAAAATGATGTAAAATTTCAGACGCGCCTGCTCGTGAGGGATCTAATAAAATTTTGGTAAACTTTTTCTTTGCCCATGCAAACTGATCAATGTCTTTGGTTAAATCTGCCACATGAAACTCAACATTTTCAATAGCATTTGAACGCGCATTTTCTTTGGCGTGATTCACTAACGGTAAATCACCTTCGATACCCACCACATGACCTGCTTGGGTGGCTAAAGGCAGAGTAAAATTGCCCAGCCCGCAAAATAAATCCAACACGATATCGTCTTTGGTTAACGCTAACGACTCCAGCGCCCGTGTGACCATTTTTCGGTTGATTTCATAATTAACTTGCGTGAACATTGCAGGCTTAAAATTAAACGTAAGCCCCTGTTCAGGTAGGCTGTATTTTGGTAAAACCTCAGGTTCATTTTCTAACGGCACAATGGTATCAGGGCCTTTTGATTGCAGACACATGCTTATAGTATGTTGATGCCCAAACGCGCGTAAAATTTCTTTATCCTCAAGCGTTGGCGGCTCTAAGACACGAAACGCTAGCACACAATCCTCATCGCCAATCGCCACTTCAATTTGTGGAATTTTAGCTTTAATCGACAATTTCCCAATCATATCGGATAAAGCCATTAAATTCATTCCCACCAGCGGATGCATCACTTTACAGTTTTCCATTTCGGCTAAAAATGGATTGCGTCGTTCTCGAAAACCAACTAACACCCGTCCTTTTTTAGGAACATATTTTACTCCGACTCGTGCTTTTCGACGATAGCCCCATGACGCACCGGTTAACGGTTCCCAGATCGTTTCTATTTCAAGCTTGCCGATACCTAAAAACTGTTCTTTTAATAAGCCTTCTTTGATATGAATTTGCTTATCAGCGGCAACGTGTTGAAAACTACAGCCACCGCATACCCCATAATGGGGGCATTCAGGGTCTACACGATCTGCTGAACGGCTGAATAATTCAACCACTTTGCCTTCGGCATAATCTTTACGGCTATCGGTATAAACAAAATCAAGTTCTTCATCAGGCAAAGCTTCATCAATAAAAATAACTTTACCATCCACATGTGCAATCCCCCGTCCATCATGTGCCAATGATTCAATCGTGACCCGAACAGGGTTTTCAGGTAATTTTTTTTTGCGTATTCGTCTGCGAGCCATTTATTTTTTTTTCCAGTTATTACTGCTAGTTTGATACCACCAGCCGCGCTGGGTATTACTAATCCAACGTTTTGCAAAGGTGGATTTAATATCCCCATACCATTCAGGGTGTCCGTTAGCATTGGCAATAGCACGATATAAACTATCACGGTTGCTATTTTCGGCACTCACTAATTTATTGACTTTATTACGCAACCGTAACGGAATCGCAGTCGCCTCTTTTATTTTGACTAACCCTGCAACAGTAACGCCAATATAACCTTTTTCATAAAAAGATTTTAAAGTACCAAAGCGGGCTTTCATGAGGGCGCGAAAGCGTCGAATTTCGGTGCTATTAACGGATAAATCCGCCGTTTGTGCATGAGCTGGGGTAATTAAAATATTTAAAGCCCCATCAATCGCCCGATAAAGCGTTAATTGCCATTCTGGTAACCGCGCTTCAGGCTCAGGTGTTTCTATTTTTTTCGCATCAGGCGCGAGCTTTTGAATATCTTTAATCATTTTATCCGCTGCTTTATCAACCGCTGCCGCAGGAAAATAAATATTAATCGTCACGCAGGCGGTTAATAAAAAAAACAGTACTAAGGGGATTTTTTTCATCACAAACTCCAAAATATCAATTGCATTTATAATTCGCGAGTGGCATTAAAATGAATCTTTGGCCACCGTTCTTCGGTTAGCTGTAAATTAACCCGCGTACCCGCCAAATACACCAAATGACCACCGCCATCTGTCGCTAAATTTGCAAAGGCTTTTTGTTTAAAATTTTCCAGTTCAAGCGCATCGTCTGCGCTGACCCAACGAACGGTTGCAAGTGCTACGGTATCATAAACACATTCAACATTATATTCACTTTTCAAACGGGATGCGGTGACATCGAACTGCAAAATACCCACTGCACCTAAAATTAAATCATTATTTTTGAGCGGTCTAAACAGCTGCGTTGCGCCTTCTTCGGTGAGTTGAACCAAACCTTTTTGCAAAGCTTTTGCGCGTAATGGATCTTTTAAAATCACACGGCGAAATAACTCAGGGGCAAAATACGGAATGCCACCAAATTTTAATTTTTCACCTTGGGTAAAGGTATCGCCCACTTGAATCGTGCCATGATTGTGCAAGCCAATAATGTCACCCGAATAGGCTTCTTCAACATTTTTACGACTATCGGCTTGAAAGGTAATCGCATTACCCACCTGAATATTTTTACCTAAGCGCACATGATTAATTTTCATGCCCTTATCAAATTTACCCGAACAAACTCGTAAAAAAGCGATGCGATCTCGGTGAGCTGGATTCATATTAGCTTGTATTTTAAACACAAAGCCTGAAAAATTATCTTCTTTAGCTAAAACTTGCCGCTGTTCAGCTTCTCGTGGCAGAGGTTCGGGCGCGTATTTGGCAATAGCATCCAGTAATTCCAAAATACCAAAATTATTAATCGCCGACCCAAAAAACACAGGGGTTAAATCCCCTTTCAAATACGCTTCTAAATCAAATTTATGACTAGCACCTTGTACCAATTCAATTTCTTCACGCAATTCATCCGCTTGCTCTCCTAATAATTCATCTAATAGTGGATTATCAAGTCCTTTGATGGTTTTGGATTCGGCAATCTTTCCACCATGTTGAGCGCTAAAAATTTGAACTTCATTTTTGTACAGATGATAAACGCCTTTAAAACGTTTTCCCATGCCAATTGGCCATGTCATCGGTGCACATTGAATTTTTAAAATATCTTCAACTTCATCTAACAAGTCAATAGGGTCTTTACCTTCTCGATCAAGCTTATTAATAAAGGTTAAAATTGGCGTGGTGCGCAAACGACAGACTTCCATTAAATTAATGGTTCGTTCTTCCACCCCTTTTGCAACATCAATTACCATTAGTGCAGAATCTACCGCCGTTAAAGTACGGTAAGTATCTTCCGAAAAATCCGCATGTCCTGGGGTGTCGAGTAAATTTAAAATACAATTGTTATGCTCAAACTGCATGACTGAAGTGGTTACAGAAATTCCTCTTTCTTTTTCCATCGCCATCCAATCGGAGGTAGCATGACGCGCAGCTTTTCGTCCCTTAACCGAACCTGCAAGCTGAATCGCACCACCAAAGAGTAATAATTTTTCGGTAATAGTGGTTTTTCCCGCATCAGGGTGAGAAATAATCGCAAAGGTTCTGCGCCGTTGCATTTGAGTAAGTTGTTCTGACATACAGAGTATTTAAAATGAAGCCATGAAAGTTGTCCTATTATACAGGTGAGTGAATTTATAAGAACAGTTTCACAATGATCTTTAAAAACTGTTTTTAGAGGCACGAATAAAATACAAGGCTTTATCTCACAATCTAATCCAGTATAATACTAACTTATAGAAAGCCCTTACCCTAACCTTCACACAGTCATTACTCATAAAACCCGTGTCCACAACTTTAGATGAAATTTTAGCCGAGGCCTTAGAAAAGCTCACGGCAGCGACCGATTTAAACCAACTCGATCAAATCCGTGTTTTGTACCTTGGAAAAAAAGGTGCATTCACACTTCAAATGAAACAACTTGGCAAACTTGACCCCGATCAACGCCGCTCTATTGGGCAAGCAATTAATAGTGCGAAGTCTGAGTTTCAGCAACAATTAGAACAATGCAAAAATACGATGCAACAAGCTGTCTTAGATGCACGGCTTGCCAGTGAAGCGATTGATGTTACTTTATCGGGGCGCGGACAAACAATTGCAGGGCTTCATCCTGTTACGTTAACGTTGCGCCGCATTAATAAAATTTTTGC
>JAGLBU010000020.1 GCA_023146575.1 Methylococcales bacterium | reverse complement strand
CAATTACATCAACCCGACATCGTTATATTGGATTTATCAATGCCAGGTATTGGGGGCTTGGAAACCATTAAACGTATTCTCCAATATCATAAAGACATTAAAATTTTGGTTTTTAGTGTTCATGATGAGTCGGTTTATGTAGATCGGGCGTTAAAGGCAGGTGCAAAAGGGTATATTACTAAAAATAGCGCACCTGAAATATTGACCGAAGCGATCCTTAAAATTCAAGGAGGAGCCTGTTATATTGAGCAAGGTTTGATTGAGAAAAAACATGCTTCAATTTCAGAGGTCGAACATCAAGCTATTATTCAAACTTTTTCAGCGCGAGAATTTGATGTTTTTAGATTATTAGCAAAAGGCTTAACTCCGCATAAAATCGCCTCAGAACTCTGTCTTAGCTATAAAACCGTGGCAAATTATGCCACCAAAATTAAAAAAAAACTACAAATATCCAGTGTAGCTAAACTGGCTCACGTGGCAATGGTCTTAGGCATTATTAAACATAAATGAAGAATGCAAAATCACCGTCTTTTTGAATAATTTAATGAGAGAAAAATTGTGAGTATTTTATGATCTTTCATCCTATAATAGGTTATTGATTATAAAGATCTGAATCACATTTTAAGAATGAGTGTTTAAATTGATATTTACTCTTGAATCGAAAAATTTGATAATAGTACACAATAGAGCTTTAAATTTTAGAGAATACCAATAAAATGTTTATGTTTTTACAACAATTAAACCCTCAGTTCTTAGTATCCGCTAAAATACGGCGTAGTTGTTTACACCAACGAAGCCACAAAAAATTATTTAATAATGGATGACTCCACGCGAGGGTAAAGGTCTATTTTAAATGGGTAGTAAGGTTTAAAAAATTTGAAGTAACCTCTAAATAGATTATCTTTTAACAGGAATTTACCAATGGCTGTAGAAACAAACTTAAATGAAGAAACTCAAACATTAGAAGTGAGTATCTCGGGACGATTTGATTTTAGTATTCATCAAAATTTTAGAAAAATTACCCAACAAACAGGGGATGGGGTTCGTGCTATTGTGATTGACTTGTCCGATACAGACTACATGGACAGTTCTGCTTTAGGTATGTTGCTTGTTTTACGTGATAAAGTTCATGAGAATAAAGAGGCCATCACGATTAAAAACTCAAAAGAAGAGGTGCAAAAAATCTTAAAAATTGCTAACTTTGATAAATTATTTACCTTAGACCCTCCGATTATTTAGACAATATGACTCGCTTTTTTTGATACAATGAAAACTATCTATTTAAGTGAATAGACTATTAACACCTTTGTGTTGATTAATTGCTACTTAGGAGTAACACCATGAAAAAAACTGAAATTCTTGCCATCGGCACCACGTTAATCTCAGGATTAGGACTGAGTACAGCACACGCTGAAACACTCAATAACCCTTTTTCAGCCACAGAGTTATCCGCAGGTTATATGCAACTCGCGGAGGTGAAAACGGATGATAAAAAAGTGACTGGAAAAATGAAAATGGCCGCCTGTGGCGAGGGCAAATGTGGTGGTAGTGTTATGAAAGGTAGCGAAGAAAAAAATACCGAAGGGCATTGTGCAGGTAATAAACCCATGCCTAAAACCGCCACAGAAGCCAAATGTGGCGAAGGAAAATGTGGAGACGCTATGAAGATGGACAAAAAATAACTCGCTTCAATTAAGGCTGGGGTTATTTTAGTGGGTGAAACCGTACTTCACGAATCGCTTTTTTATCGCATTCTATTATTTCGATTAAAAAGCCATGTAATTTTAGACTGGTTCCTGCCTCAGGAATCATTTCCATAAATTCAATGATTAAACCATTTAAGGTTTTAGGACCTTTTGTGGGCAATGACCAATGAGTAATACGGTTAAGCTCACGAATGGTGACACTGGCATCGACTAAATAGCCGCCATCATCTTGCGCTTTCACATTGGCTTCTTCAGTAATTAATTCGCCTACAATTTCTTGTAACAAATCATCCAAGGTCACCAAGCCTAGTACATCCCCATATTCATCTACCACTAATGCAATACGCCGCTCTTGGGCTTTAAAGCTCTGCATTTGCTTATGCAAAGAGGTGCTAACGGGGACAAAAGAAGTTTTAAGAAGGTTCGCGATTAATTTCTTTTTATCAAAATTAGCATCATTTAAAGAAACCAATACTTTTCGTAAATGTAAAAAACCAATAACACGATCAATACTAGTTCGATAAACAGGCAGTCGGGTATGCGGACTGGCTAAAATTTGTTGGCAAATATCCTCAATAGAATCATCCAAATCAATGCCTATAATTTCGTTACGCGGGGTCATAATGTCTTCGACCGTGGCAGATTCTAAATCTAATACACCCAGTAACATATTTTGATAACGCACAGGCATAATATCGCCTGCATCTGACAAAATACTTTTTAACTCTTCTTTTCCTAAACGGTCTTGTTGCTTTTTGGCACTATTAACCCCTAAAATTTTCAGCAATACCGCTACAATCGCATTAACCACCCAAACAATCGGGTAAAAAAGCTTTAACATGGGACTGTAAACCCATGCCGCAGGAAAAGCCAACGCTTCAGGTTTAATCGTCGCTAAGGTTTTAGGTGTTACTTCTGAAAAAATTAACACCAATAAGGTCAGAACACCTGCAGCAATTGGGATGGCTTGTTCCGTTGGCATTCCATAATTATTGGCCATTTTGATCGCAATAACAGTGGTGAGCGAGGAGGCAAGAATATTAACAAAGTTATTGCCCAACAAAATCAAGCCAATCAACCGCTCTGGTCGTTGCAATAAGCGGTTAGCCTTAATTGCACCACCATGTTTTTGTTTGACGAGATACTGTAATCGATAACGATTTAACGTCATTAATGCGGTTTCAGAACCTGAAAAAAAAGCAGAAAGCAGGAGAAGAACTACAAGAATACCAAATAAGAGACTAAGAGGGATGTCGTTCAAGGAAAGCTCAAAATTTATTAAAAAAAGACATGCTCTCTAGGATCGGTTTTTTTGTCAAGTCCTGATTGACTTAATTACACTATTTTTACGTAACTGTGATCTAATTTAGCCTTTCTTTTACTCATTTTTTATTTAATATTTGTTACTGGAACATCAGATTCAGGTTTTGACGGCGCTTGAGGAGCTTTGGCTTTTATCTCAGCTTCTTTTGCGATTTGCTTTTGACGGGTACCTTCTCCAAACAGTGTGCCGCCGATCATCAGCAAAATGCTACAAATGATAATAATGGTTAAACGTTTGGGCTTATCTTGCCAAAATAATAAAAATTTAGGTTTATACAACCCTACAATTAATAGAAAAGCGCTTAAAATAAGAATATTAATCGCGGCATAAGTCATCATAATTTTACCAATTAGTCATATACACAGAGGATAAGGATGGATTATTATTAAGCAGGCGTTATTTATTTGCAACTAATTGAATTTATTATTTAACACATTGAGGTAAAAATTATGGGGTTTGGTTTATTTGTATTGGCGTTGTTGTTGATTGCCATTTTAGGAATGGTGTTAAGTGTTAAATCGGTGCCTCAAGGGGTTCAGTATACGGTTGAGCGGTTTGGAAAATACACGACCACCTTAACCCCTGGGCTAAATATTATTATTCCGATTGTTTATCGAGTCGGGCATAAATTAAATATGATGGAACAGGTATCCGACGTACCTTCGCAAGAAATTATCACCAAAGATAATGCGATGGTAACGGTTGATGGGGTGGTCTTTTTTCATATTGTTGATGCGGCAAAAGCAGCCTATGAGGTGAATGATCTTCACAACGCGATTTTAAATCTAGTGATGACCAATATTCGGACGGTTATGGGGTCAATGGATTTAGATGAACTACTTTCAAAACGCGATGAAATTAATTCAAAACTTTTAAACGTTGTCGATAGTGCCACAAAACCGTGGGGGGTTAAAATTAATCGAATTGAAATCAAAGACATTGCCCCTCCCAAGGATTTAGTCGAAGCGATGGGGCGACAAATGAAAGCCGAGCGTTTAAAACGAGCGGTTATTTTAGAAGCACAAGGGGAGCGAGAATCTGAAATTTTACGGGCAGAGGGCGAAAAACAATCGGCTATTTTAGAAGCCGAAGGGCGAAAAGAATCGGCGTTTCGAGATGCCGATGCGCGTGAGCGTTTAGCGAAAGCCGAAGCGAATGCCACTTTAATGGTTTCCAAATCAATTGCCGAAGGCGACATACAAGCGATTAACTATTTTGTTGCTACAAAATACATCGAATCGTTAAAAGATATAGCCTCCGCTGAAAACAGTAAATTAATCTTAATGCCCCTAGAAGCATCCAATGTCATTGGTTCATTAGGGGGTGTTGGTGCGATTGCAAAAGAAATTTTTGAGAAAAAAGGTTAGTGGTTATGGAAATTGATGTGGTGTTTTGGTATTGGTGGGTAGCGGCGGTTTTTATGTTGGGTATTGAAATGATATCGCCGGGTTTTTTATTTTTATGGATGGCTATTTCAGGTTTTATCGTGGGACTTTTAGTGCTAGTGTTTCCGTCGATGGATGGACAAATGCAACTGCTTACCTTTTCTATTTTGTCGATGGTCTCCGTGTTTGCATGGAAACGCTATATGACCGCTCATCCTATTAAAACCGATCATCCTTATCTTAATCAACGTACCCAAGCCTATGTGGGTCATAGCTATTATTTAGTACAAGCGATTGATAACGGGGTTGGACGCATCAAAATTGATGATACCCTTTGGGAAGTTGAAGGAAAAGATTGTCCAGAGGGATCGCGCGTTGAAATTATCTCTACCGATGGTAGCTCCTTTAGCGTCATTCAACTTGATTAGCGTTAAAATATAGGCAAAAGAGGATGAATAGCATACTATGACATCGCCCAAATCATTCTGATTCTGGATATAAATTTAACTATAGGAAGTAACATGAAAGAAATTACCGTTGATAGCAATCCAAGTGAAGCCCTTTTAAAAGAAATGGGAGCCGCTCACTGGCCAACATGGGAAAAAGAAGTATCAGTCTTTTCATGGGAATTCGTGACCACTGAAACCGCCCTTATTTTAGAAGGTGAGTGTGAAATAACCCCTGATGATGGCAGTGCTTCAACGACCTTTAAAGCAGGGGATTTAGTGGTCTTTCCATTAGGCTATAAAGGGTCTTGGGAAGTGAAAAAAGCCCTTAAAAAACGTTTCAAACACGATGGAGGTAACTTTGTAAAATGTGCCTTTAACCGATTAAAAAGAGTAATGAATTTTGCTAAATCAATCATAAAATAAAGCTTGATTTCATTATGCCTGATCATAATCAGGCTTATGATATTTTGATGAGTTCGTATTCTGAAGGTGAGTAAATATCACCTTTTTTATTGCCCAAGGCTCTATTTATGGGACTTGATTTAGCGCTCTAAATTGCAGGAAAAAGTACATATTTCCACTTCTTTGCGGCTTTATCATGCGTTTTAACCTCAAGATCATAGCGCTTCGTTTTAAGGTTATAGATTAATGCCCATGAGTGAGGGGAAATATTTTTACTTTTTATATCAACTGGTTTTGCATAAAGAGCATAACGATTACCGCTCACATGTTCCACATGATCCGCTAGAAAAATTTCAGATTTTTTACCAGGCTTTGAGTGAATTAAATGAAAACCTGAGGTTTCATCCAAGCTAAAATCCCATCGATCATTTTTCTGTCCATAAGCACCAACAGTATCGACCAAACCTTCTAATTTAGGCGCAGGATGATTTGATTCAGTTCCTTTAAATTCTTTAGCAATTTCTAGAACACAACCAGAGACAACCATATCATTAACGACTTTATATTTTTTAATACAATATTTTAAGGCATTTTGGTATTCTGCTTTTGCCTTCCCTATCACTTCAGTTTTGATAGGGGCAACAGATTCGGCAATAAGTCCACACCAAACCTTTATATGCATATGATCTAATAAACTAGCATTGTCCTCCATAAAGATAGAACAGGTAAGCAAATTGTCTTTATGTGCTTTTCGAGCGCTATACACACTAATGAGTAATTCATATTCCCGCTCACCGTCAGCAGTAAGGATAATTTTATCAAACTCTTCTTTTTTGAAATTAACCGTATTAAAATAGGCAGTTTCATCAGGGTTAATTTCTATCCCTATCTCTTTAAGCTCTATTACAGTAGGATCGCCTTCAGCATCATCAAAAGGAATCTTTCTCGTCCCTGAAAATGCGCTTGAGATGATGATCTTTTCCTTAAGTTTCCCCATTTTTTCTTTTGCTTTACTAGACAAAATCACCTCTGCCGAAAAGACAGGTCCTTTGACGATCTCGGTTGCTATTGAGGTATTGCAAGCAACAATAAAGTAACTTATAAAAAAGAAAAATGGGAATGATTTATAACGGGTTAAAAATTTCATGCTGTTTAATTGACCTCTCTAAAAAAACAAAAAAAACTATTCGCTCAACTCGGCATTATGGGTTCGTATGCACACGCCTTTGAACCCATAACGCCCAAATAAGATGACGCTTCAAATGGTCAGCTGGATTTTTTGTATGGATAATAAACCCTGTTTGGGTAAAGCGAAACCCATTCTACAAAACCAACGAATTACCCGTCTTACGAGTTGGATTTTTTTATTAGTATCTAATGTTACGCAGTAGCCAATTTTAAAATCTGTAATTCATCAAATGCCAGACGGAGAGCTTTTAAGTATAATTTACGTTTTAACGCAAAGGCATTAAGACCGTTTTTTATGCTTAAACATTCTAACTTTGCACCCGCATACAACGACATAAAAATATGATTACTTTGTGTTCTGACTGTTCTAGCGGGTGATTTTGCTAAGCCCGTATAGATTTAATGTTTTTATGGAAGACCTCCACGCACCACCGTTTTTGGTAGGTTGTTTCAAGGGTCGCCTTGGTTGCATCAACATCGTTGCTAATCAAATAAAGTAAACCTGTGCTTCCATCTTTGTTTTTAAAGGTTTGGTGGTGAAAAATTACTGGAAATTCCAGTCCTTTTACCCAGCCGAACATAGGTTTTTCTGACCAGTCTAATGAGTCAATTCGCATATAGCGACCTTGTAATTTATCTTCTTTTGCTTCATCAATGGTCAAATGTAAGTCTTGCTCTTGCGCCACTTTAAAGAAAAATTTTTTCTTCCAAAGAATTTCACCCACATTTTTTGATTGGTTGTAATCCCCTTTTTTGAGACGTGTAATTGATGATTTGGGGAAGCTATAAGCAAGCAATAAATCGTAGATAAAATTGTCTTTGTTTGATGAGTTGACAATAGAGTCGATTTCTTTTTCTAATTTTGTTAAATCTATGAAAGTCGAAGTAATAGTCCGTAGTTTTTTAAATATTTTTTAATCCTAAAAAACAGTCGCGACAATTTTTAAAGCTGTTGGTTAAGAAGTTGTAATATACTGGCTTGATTAAAGCAATTAATAATCATAGGACTCAAAAATTTGTGTTAATTCCAGTTTTAAATCAGGAAATAAAGCAGGGGTAGCTACATCGTCATCGGTAAACATTGCGTTTAATTGATAGTGCTTATTTTCATCTAAAATAAATTGATGAATCGCTATATCATTGGGGTAAACAATCCAATATTC
>JAGLBU010000002.1 GCA_023146575.1 Methylococcales bacterium | reverse complement strand
GATTAATATTACACGGAATAATCGCTCGTCCTCTCGCCACTTCATCACGAACAAATTCAGCGGTTATTTTTTTTGGAATCGCTGCCCCTAGGGAATCCCCCGCGTGTTGGTTTTTCCATAAATTTTGCATTTCATCCATTTTTTGATTTTCACGGATGGCAATAAATTCCATTTCAGGGGTGATAATGCCTTGACGCGCATAATGCATTTGACTGACATTTTTGCCCGATTTTGCACGGCGTGGTTGGCTGATATGTTTAAAACGTAAATGTTCGGTTTCAGAATCGTGTAAACGTTCGAGACCAAAATCAGAGGAGGGTCCTTTTAAAACTTCGGTATCATCACGCTCTACAATCCACGCATTCCGAATTTCACTTAAGCCTTTTTTTAGATCAACCTCAACCTTGGGGTCGGTATAAATCCCTGAGGTATCATAAACATACAATGGGGCATTTTTTTCAGTGCCAAAATGCACGGGGGTGTCGGACAACGTAATTTTACGCATCGGGACTTGAATATCAGGGCGTGATCCTTCGATATAAATTTTTTGAGACGACGGATAAGGGGCAATTTTAACCTGACTAACTGCAGTTTCGGTGAGGGAATTTTCTTTTGACACAGTGCGTTTCTCCAATAACAAAAAGATAAAGCGCAGAAAAACGGGTGGGGCTTTCCTACGCTGGTGTAATCCAGACTCAGGTTCAAAGGGTTTTTCTCAGCTTTATCCTAAAAATAAAGCACCCCTAGCCTTAGTGACAGTCGCTTAAACTAAAGGATAACGGCGTGGATTGCAAGTTAAAATTCACCCCTTTTTAAAGCGATCTTACCTTTATATTTTTAAGTTTTATGTAATTAATGGGCTTGTGAATTATTTGGCGCTAATTGCTGTGCCTGTCAAAGCGTATATTCGGATTTTTCGCTTTTTCTATTGCGGTGGTTTTTGATTTTTACAGTAACAATCCATAATTATAATGAAAGGTTTGTAAATCAAGTTGTTGGCGTTATTTCATCCACGTTCCTTGCGCGTATCAAGGTTTTAAAATTCGTCCTTTGAATCAAATTGTAATCCTTCCTAAAAAATCATCTGAACATACTCGCTTAAAATCATTCTATTTTTACTTGTAACCCTACGAACCAAACTTAAATTTTCTCAAGCTTTTTACTTCAGTTTAGCTCCCATATATTCTTTAATTTTTTGTGATTCATCACCTATTTTATCAAATTCCATCTTGAATGTACCCCCCATAAAGCCATATAATTATGTGATTAACATCACCCATAGTGATTATTACTAATAAGTATTTGGCTTCCAACCTAATACTATCCCATCAATATGGAGGATCAAATGAAATCTCTATTCCTAATACTTTTCTTGGTGTCAATAAATCTATACTCTCAACCTGCCTTTAGTAAAGTATCTGAACAAGCGTGCGCCAAACTTTACACCCATAGAGACCTTAATAAAAACATTGAAAATATCTGTGGTTACAAACCTGCTCTTTCTGCAAAGCTTAATGGCTCTATCGTGGAAAAAAAATGTGAGAAAGTTATCACATCAAAAAAAGCGAAACGATTATCTCGACCTGCTATCAATAAGCTTAAAAATAATTATAAAACTATGGGCAGAGGGTTATTATGTGAAAAATTAATTTCGCCTTATAAAAAACACTTACGATCACTTACTAAATAAAATATAAAAAAACCTCAATGATTATAAAGTCACTGAGGTTTTATTTTTTAAGCGTCAGCTCGTTTGTATTGAGCAAACTCTGCGCTAAATAGCGTGAAGCGCCTCACATAATAAATCAATACTCTCCGTTAGATCAATCGGTGCATTCCCTACAAAAAAACCATTATTATGAGCATAACTGGCGTTATCCGATTTTGTCACCTCATGGTTAATATATTTAATCACATCGTGTTCTAAAAAATTACCACCTGTAATAATCCGATATTTAATCTCATGCTTATCTAAGGCTGAAAATACTTGATTACGGGTAATCTCGGTCTCTTTTGACACAATCATCGTAAAGCTAAACCATGAACTTTCACCGACTTCATGTTGAATAATAAAACGTTTATCATCTTTAAATTTATCAACAAAATAAGCGGCATTTTTACGGCGCTGGTCAATGAGTCGAGGCAGTTTTTTAATTTGCGTTAATCCTAAAGCCCCTTGTAATTCCCCAGGACGTACGTTGTAACCAGGTAAAATAAACCGATACGCTTCAAAAAAAT
The DNA here is from genome assembly GCA_023146575.1 of Methylococcales bacterium. Taxonomy (GTDB): domain Bacteria; phylum Pseudomonadota; class Gammaproteobacteria; order Methylococcales; family Methylomonadaceae; genus WTBX01. The sequence goes on along the minus strand of JAGLBU010000002.1, from coordinate 3,516 downwards.
CATCGTCTTTCTTTTCATAAATAGGACTGCCTTCATCTTGATCGCGTGTCCAACCGTGATTACGCAATGATTTGGCTAAACAATAGATTTCATAATCATCCGTGACCACTAGGCCGCCTTCCATCGTGGAAATATGGTGCGAAAAAAAAGTTGAAAAGGTATTGACTAAGCCTGAAGTACCTGTGTATTTTCCATTATATTTTGCCCCCATAGATTCACAATTATCATCAAATAAAATAATCTTATTTTGCTCGCACAAAGCATTTATTTCATCAAAATGACACGGATTTCCCAATACTGACACCGTCACAATCATTTTAGTGTTAGGGCTAATGGCTTTTTTTAATTCATCAACATCATAATTAAGGGTTTTTAAATCAATATCAACAAACTTTAATTTTAAGCCATATTGGTGTAGGGGATAGAAAGTCGTCGCCCAAGAAATACACGGTACAATCACTTCATCGCCTGCTTTTAAAGCATTTTCCGCCCGATGAAATAACGCCGCCACCGCGATTAAATTGGCTGATGAACCAGAATTCACCATCACGGCATACTTTTTTCCAAAAAAACTAGCAAACTGCTGTTCAAATTCTTTAACATTTTTGCCCATGCTAAACATGTCACTTTCAATGACCGCATGCATCGCTTGTTTTTCTTCTTCGCCAAAGGTTGAATAGGCTAATTCGTAACTCATCGTTTATTTATCCTGATAATTAGGTTCGTAAACAACAATTTTAGAGCCATCAAAGTCAAAACAAAAGGGAATATGTAAATAATTATTTAAGGCGGCTTTAACCTGCGCATGATTGTTTTTTTCAACATAAAAAATCATAAAGCCACCACTGCCCGCTCCTAATAATTTTCCCCCTAATGCCCCTGCATTTAAGGCTTTTTCATACATACTATCAATGGTCGGGTTGGTCACTTTGCTGGATAAGGATTTTTTTAAACCCCATGTGATGTTTAATAATTCCCCAAATTGATTTAAATCCGTATCTGAAACCAATATTTCGTGCGCATCTTCTACCAACGCTTTCATGCGATTAAGATTCGGAACATTTAAGGCGGTTTTTGCCATTTGCTCGTCTAAAATATCCGATGCCGCCCGTGAAAGCCCTGTAAAAAATAATAAAATATTGCCTTGAAATTCTAATAATCGTTTGTGTGTCATAATCACAGGTTCAGCAGTAATTTCACCATTTTGTAAAAAATTTAAGGTATTCAAGCCCCCGTAAGCGGCAAAGGTTTGATCTTGTGAGCCCACATTTTCTTTAATCCAATCTTGTTCAATCTCAATTGACATCCTCGTCAATTCTTTTTTGGAGACCATTTTCCCTTCTAAGGCTTTTAAACTATTAAGCAGCCCCACGGTAAAGGCAGAACTCGATCCCATGCCACTGCGCGCAGGAATATCCCCATCATGATGAATGGACACCCCATAATTTACCTTGAGATACTTTAGGGTTTCTCGCACCGCAGGATGAATAATATCCTCAATTTTTGAGACATTTTCTTGGCGTGAATAAACAATACGGTGTTTGTGTTCAAAAAAAGGCGGTAATTTTCGGACATTGAGGTAGGAGTATTTATCAATCGTCACCCCTAAAGTTTTACCACCGTGTTGCAAATAATAATCGGGGTAATCGGTACCACCACCAAAAAATGAAATGCGATGCGGAGTTCTAGATACAATCATAAGGATTTTTTAAACGTTAAATAATATGACTTAAACCATTAAGGTGTGTTTATCATATAGGTGAGAATCGCTAAAATTTTTTCGGGGTTTTTAATGTAATAATCTTCAATATCAATATAGACCTTGTTGCCATCGAGCTTCAAAAATTTCCACGCATGACCTGTCGTCACAACTCCATAAATATATGGTATCGCTTGATTTTCTTGCTGGTTATACAACCGTGCTGCCCACATTTCGGCAATACATTGCCCTAAACCGCCCACAATTTTTTCATTTTTTGCTTCCACTAAGGCGATAATAGGGGTTTCTAAAAATAATTGCTCTGCCGATTTACTGATAATAAAATCACAAAAACCATTAAGTCCTTGTGATTTATCTACCGTAAAATCAATTCCTGAAAAAAAACTAATATTAAGGCGCTTTTTCAATTCTAAAAAAATATTCACAATAATCAATTCAGAACGGGCTTTTTCTGTTCCCATCGCTAAAGCTAAAGGAATGTTTTGTTTTAAAACTTCCGCCAACAGAGGACTAACAGCAATATCATCCAGTGTTGAAAACAAATCTGTCTGCTCAATAAGTTCTATCTCAAACTGGGCTTTGACTTTTTTTAAATTAAAATCACTATACGACACTTAATGCCAGCCGCCATATTGTTTGGTCGGATCGCCACGAAAGCCTTGGGTACTTTTATTATCATCAGGCATTTTCACCATACTTTCCGCTGCCACCAACATATTAGGGTGTGTATAGCCCCCTAATTTTTTCGCTTTTTTAGCAATTTTGGTTGATAAAGGATTAATATCAAACTTTGTCATAGAATTATAAATAACTGCCGCGGTTAATTCGATTTTTTGCTCCGAATCAGGCTCAAAGATAACTTTTAATAAAATTGGTAACGCAGTATTTTCAGGGATTTTAACTTCATAATGCCCATTCGATTGTACATCACTGCTGGCAATGATTTTTTTTGTCAAACTTAACGCCTGCACCTTACCTTCTTTTATGCGTCCTTTATCATTTGAAACCAGTCCTTTCAAAGTCGTTTCTTGTTTGAAAATTTTCACAACAGCCGCTTTAGAGGGCTTTTTTTGGCTGTCCATATCCTCGCAAGCAACCAACAACGTCCCGATCAAAACAGCACTTGCGGTCAATAAAATAGTTCGCATAAAATTTAACTCCATTGATAAAAATACAGCCTAAGGCAACATAAAGCCTCGGATGGTAAAATAAAGAATCGCCGCTAATAACGCGGAGACAGGCACAGTAATAATCCACGCCGCGGCTATTTTATACAAATGTGAGCGCTTCACTAACTCTTGATTATAAACGCGTTTCAAGCCTTTGCGCTCTTTTTTACTTAACGACATTTCACTGGTATTGGCCTTTAAGTCAATCAACATTTCGCCTTTTCTTGTAATCGGGGCTTTTTTAAATTCGATTAAATAGGCTTCCACTTTCTCAGGATTTTTATCTACATGGTGACGTTTAATTTCTTCAATCATCACCGCATAACTGCGTTTTAGATATTCGCGTAAAAAACCTACGCCAAAAACAGCACCGACCGCAATATGGGTTGAACTAACAGGCAAACCTAATTGACTGGCAATAATCACCGTAATCGCCGCCGCCATTGCGACACAAAAAGCTCGCATTTTATCTAATTCTGTAATTTCACTGCCGACGGTACGAATTAATTTAGGCCCGTATAAGGCTAAACCCACTGCAATGCCCACCGCACCGACTAACATGACCCACAATGGAATGCTCGCTTTGGACACTACACCGCCGCTAAAAATGGCATCATTAATTGCCGC
>JAGLBU010000199.1 GCA_023146575.1 Methylococcales bacterium | reverse complement strand
GGTACATTTTCCAAATAGAAAAAACCTTTATTAGCAATAAAACTTTCTTTGGTTTGCCCTTTGACGTTATATTCTAATGGAACGGCTTCTAAATATTCTTTTTTACCTTCTGCATTGATAATATAAGCATGACCTTCAATGGAAATAAATTGACTCATGGTAAATTCAATGAAATGCGCGGTTCGTTTACCGACCTGAATAATTTGTTCTTTACGATCAGGAACGAGTTTTAAGCTTAAGTCTTTTGGTCTGATGCTCACTTTCCCCAGCCTACGTGATTGAATATTGGGTACTAATACGGCTTTATTTTCATGTGCCACCCCTAAAAAAGCACCATCATTATAAATCGGCGTATCCTCATTGGTGCCTTTTACTTTTACGACTGCAAAGCTATCGGTAATTGGTCGCCCAAAGAAAAATTCATTATTCACGAGCGCCAAACTTCCTGCGACACGAACATTACCACTGATTGTTTGTTCATTTTGTGAATAATTGGCACTATAAACGCCATTATTATTTTTATATTGATACCGCGCTGAGCCTGATAACGCCTCATCTTCTTTTTGGAATCTTGCGCTGTAATTAGAACCTTCTCCCGTATTACCTTGTTTTTGCATCTGCCAGACTTGACGATCCACATGGGTTTTATCATCATAACTTAACTCATAAGAGTAATTGGTTTTATGCAATAAATGCGTATCGTCTACTTGTGGAAAATAATTAAGCGTGAGCATCGCCGTATTATCGCCTGAATTTAAATTATGATTTAGTTGCGCTCTCAATGTTAAATTTTTATAAAGGGGTTGATTATAAGATAACGAAAATTGGCGATTAATTTTATTATTTCCCCATGTGGTACTTTGGGAATAAGCCCCGCCTAAACTGGCATTAATATAAGGGATTTTAAAATTTAAGGAGGACTGAAGTCGATATTTACTTTTGTTGAGTGTCTTTGCATCGGTATATAAATCGCCATATTGTTGACTCCTATAACCGCCATTTAATGACAACGATAAATGATCGTGGCTAAATTGATAACGTGCTGTGGCTAAATAACCTTGCAATCCGCCTTGATGACTCAATGTTAAGGTACTGTCAATCAAGCTATTGCCTAAAAAACTAGTGGTGACACTCGCGCCAATATTCAGGCGTTTTTTATCACTGATAAAAGCCAGCCCTGCGGTAAAATTATTATTAAAACCATAGCGATGTGAACCAAATAGCACTAAATTTTTATAATCAATAATTTTATTACTGCCTGAATTACGTATCATGCCTACACCATAAAAAAAATCATGAAGCCCTGTTTTAAGCAGTTGCTGAGTAATATAAAACGGTTGATTAATACGTTGTTCACGCCCAAAACTGTCGGTTAATACTAAGGTGGCATCCCCTTGCCCTGAGGTTAATAAATCGGGTAAATTTACAGGCCCTGGTAATAAATCCCATTCTTGAGTTTTAACATCATTGACGTACAACTCAGCATGAGAGGGTGTTTCGACATTTAGGTTCATATCAAAACTGGGTGAATATTGATATTGACCGTATTGGCGGAAATTACTTTGCCATAAAATCCCCCCAAAACTACCGCCTGTTGATAAGGTTGGTGAACTCATTTGAAAATCCCCAATGATGATTTTTTGTCGTGTTTTAGTATCTTCCCATTGCAAATTGGTATTCCCTCGCGTCAAAATTATTTTTCCAGTATTGGGTGAGTAGTTTAAATTTAAGGAACTGTACGCAAAGGCTTCGCCAACACTCACGCCTAATTCGCTAAAGGCACTTAAGGCATTAAACCCCGAAGGCTCGCTAAAACGCGCATTAATGGAATAGTTTAAAAAATTTGCCCATGATTCTGGTGCGAGGACATTGTCTGGGATGACGGGGTTATAAAAGGATTGTGTTTGTATAACTTGCGGTTCAAAACTTTCAATGTTAACAGTAATTTTTAGGCTGGCATCGTTAAGTTCATAACGTAAATGGGGGGCAAGTTTGGCTAACGAAATATTACTTTCTTGATTATTCCATAATGATTTTTTAATACGCCACTTTTTAAAGGTATCAGCAGGAATCAGTATATCTTTTTGATTTAAAGTGACAAAGTGTGTCCCTACATTTTCCCCATTAATCAAAATATTTAAAACTGCTTTTTCAGATGCTTCCCCTGCAAACGCGACAACAGACATCAGCATTAAACAAAATAATCCATATCTTGCCAGAGGAAACATGTCCCATTTCCTTACAATTGACAACCAAAATTTAAAGGCCGCTCTGTCTCATAATTTTTAGGCATATTCTTAACTTGAATGGACAGTTGCATTTTATTGGCTTTTTGACAGAATTTTTGAGTGTCCATTGGTAGACTAACAAACAATTGACGGCTTCCTAGAATACGTTTTAATTTTAAGGTCACTGATTTTTCAACGAGTAAGGTATCGTGATTAAATAATTTTACGGTAACCTTCTCAACTCTAAGGTGATGTGCTGTGAGATTTTTGACCCCAACTTGAAAGATTTTTTTATCAATTTTTACGCCATTGAGTTCAACATTAGGCGACGGAATAGTATCAGTAGGCACAACATATAACGGCATACTCAGCTTAAGTATCGTACTTAAACCTGCTTGAATCTTCCCTGTTTCTTCAGATTTAGCCTTGATTGGTGGAATTTCTTCGACAAATAAGCGATACGCTTTTTCAACCTTGGGTAATTTTCCCATATAACCAACACGAACATTTCCCTGTTTGTGAGGCGCTATCGTTAAAATTTTAGGGTACAACACAAAATCGCCTGTATCCGTTTGAATAAATTTCCCATTGTCATCCATATCCCAACTTTTAGCGCTTAATTGAAGGTTAACGACCTTATCGCCTTTATTAATCACCGTAAGCGTCCCTGTTTTTTGGCTAGGGTTTAGAGTAATCGTGGTGGGACTTACGCCAAGACTTGCAGCTGCAAACAAAGAGATTGGCATCATAAAAGTTGCCATTAAAAGTACCGTACGAAGAAACATATTTTTCACCATATTAAAGTTACAATTAGAGTATCGGTATAGCGTCCAGTAGTATTGATCGTTTCAATAATAGCATCACCATACAGCTCAAACGCTTGGGTTGCCCCTGTGCCTGTTTGGCTTAAAGGATTGGCGGCTGAAAAGGTTTCGGTGTAAGACGGGTCTAAGTCTTGTAAGCCTTTATCTCCCCATTCAGCACCGCCATTACCTTGTTTTATGGTGTAGGCAATCATGTGATGATCAAATGCCATTTGTCGAACACCTGAATTTAAGTGCTTTCCCTTATTAATCCCAATTTTATAGGCAGTCGTGTTGGGGCAGTTAACATAAATACTGCCTAGGTTCACGTTTGATATATTCTGGCTTCCTATTGGGTAGGTACCAAATTCGCCACTGACTTGACTCGTATCTAACGTACAAAATGCTTCCAGTTGCAGGCGAATTTGTTTAGATGAGGTGGAAGATACGCCATTATTGTCTAAAATAACGTTAATCGTATCGGTATATAAACCGTCGGGTGTTTGATCTTTCGTGGCAACACTGGCATAAAGCGGATAAATTTGAGAGCCACTTCCTGAAACAACCGCTTGAGAATAGGTGGAAATAGGCATTTCTCGGTCGCCCCATTCAGTAGGATTATTGCCTTGAAATAGTTGATAACTCAGTGTGTCACCGTTGCTATGTTTTAATTGCCGATAGCCTGATTGATGTTGTCCTGCATCAATTCCTAGACGATAGGTTTCAGTCGGGGTATCACATTGAATCTCAATTTCTGCCAGCAAATACTGATTAATATTATTTTGTGAGGTAACGGTACCAAAATCCCCATGGCTTATGCTGATGACCGAACAGGTAGCATAAACGGAAGGACTTATAAGTATTACTGTCAGCAATAAAAAAGCAAAAATTTGTCGATATTTCATTGCTATTCCCCGTATTAA
>JAGLBU010000198.1 GCA_023146575.1 Methylococcales bacterium | reverse complement strand
TAACCATGCGAATGCCAAAATAATAGGAATCCAAAGCCAGACAAAGACTTTCAACACCTTACCAAAGGTTAGTTGCGCAATATCAAGTTGTTTTAAATATTGAGGGGTTGGGTTTTCCATCCAATACGAAATCCTATTAAATCGCCACTCCTCTTGTTTTGGTGCTTTTTCTTTATCGTCATCGGAGCTAAACGGTTTTAAATCCTTCGCACTCATTAAATAGCCATCACGCATTAAGGAATAAGCCTCAACTTCGGTAAAAGCATCTAAATCCGTCCGCATTTGAGCCAATTTTTCTTGTACTTTTTCCGAAACCCCAAAGGCTTCTGTTTTTGAAGGGCTAATTTTATCGCGCTCAGCGGGTTTGTCTTTTTCATTAATCCAACTGATTTCTCGAATGCTTAAGCCTTTACGCAAATCCATAAAGGCAATTTTAGAATCATTGCGTATTTTTTCAATAAGATGTAATAGTACTTCACTGCGCGCACGATCTTGTAAAATTTCACTCACACGCAAAAAAGATGAAATAGCACTGGAATTAATTTTATTTTCAATGCCCATTTGCCCCGAAGCATCACTGATAACAAATTGTGTGCAATCATTATCTAATAAGGCTTCTGTACCTTGATTATCAAAGACGCCGCCATCAACTAATAAGGGTAAAACCCGTTCTTGTTTATCGCGATCGTAATATAAGCCTTTAATTGCAAGGGGGGCAAATAAACCAGGAACAGAAGCTGAAGCTGCCACCGCATAGCCTAGCGGGAATTTTTGTTGACGCTTGACCATGCTTTTATAACCATTACGCGCTCTTCGTAATCGAATTGGTTTTTTATCCACATCAATGAATTTAATTGTATTTTCATTGTGACGGCCATTAGGGGGTTCGCCCATTGTTTGGGCGGTAAATTGCCAATTACGACCACTGTTTAGTGTGGTGGCATTAATCACCAACGTAGGCACTTTTGCTTGCCGAAATGCATTGTGTTTTCTGGGGCTAAAATATTGTGGGCTTTCGGGAGGGTAAATTTTTAATTCCTGCATTTCAACGGGGGAGTTTAAGCTACTGATAACCGTTTGATACAATAATTTATTATAAAGCTCTGCAATTCGATTACTACGTGAATAATTGGAACTAACAATCATGTAAAAATTTTTGAAAATATTCTTAAAGGTCGCCAAACGAATATTTTTTTCAGTTGCCTTTAAGAAATCAAACTCAATTCTTTTGACAATATCAACATAATCTTGATCGCTAATCTCACTATCGACTTTACTTTCTAACAGTTTTTTAACATGTAAATAGTATAACGCACCAATAATAGACCCCCCTGAAACAGTAGAGATGACTTCAATGGAACGTAGTAATCCTTGTTCTGCCATTTGCGCTAAAATACCGATATGAAAGAAAGAAGCTCTAAACCCACCACCTGAAAGTGCGAGACCTAATTTTTCGGACGACTGAGTTGACATGTATGTTCCTAATCATTTAATTTTGTGGAAAATAGTGTAGCATAAGCCTTTGTTTTTACGCTTTCAAATTCACTCATGGATGTTTTAACGCCCTTTTTTCAGCCTAAAATAGCGGTACTTATTTCAGAGGGTAAGTATTTTGAATGCGTGCAAAAATTGGCGCAAAAATTACAAGTTCCCCTGTATAAATCGCCTGAAAACCATCCTGATGTGGATTATTTTTTGCAGTATCAACATAACGTTTTAGCCTTGATAGATAAAAATAGCCTAAAAAAACAAGGCATAAGCGTTAATATTAACCCTCGCTCAGGTGAACAACTTTCCTATCCTGCACCAAAAAAAAATGATTTAGCCAAGGCGATTGGGCGACAAACGAAAACCGTCATTGATGCCACCACAGGGTGGGGACAAGATGCGTTGGCGTTATTTCGGATGGGGTATGAGGTAGAATGTTTTGAGCGTTCGCTGATGATGATGGCATTATTGGAAAATGGTTTTTTACGATTGTCACAGGAAAAATGGGTGCAAACTCGCACGCTAATTCCACCAAAATTAACCCAAGGCAATGCGATTAAGTTGTTAAATACGGTTAAAATAGCGCCTGATTGTATTTATTTGGACCCTATGTTTCCCCCGAAACGTAAAAAATCGGCATTGGCTAAAAAATCTATTCAAATTTTACAACAGGCGTTAGGACAAGATGATGATAGACAACAATTATTTAAGATTGCAATGCGGGTTACTAAAAAACGAGTCGTGGTGAAAAGCCCTTTGTATGCAGACCCTTTAGGCGGTAAACCTCAGATGGGCTTTAAAGGGAAATTAGTCCGTTATGATGTTTATTTGAAATCTTAAGCCATGCAAATGAAAATTAGTTGTTATAATCAAGCGTTGTATTCTAGTAATCTTTAATAGTTAAAGGGCAAAAAATTATGAAAAAAACCAGCACTTTATTACCGATGCTTGCTTTAGTGGTTAGTTCGTCTTTTGTACAAGCCGCTCAGGATGTAAAGCTTGAAGATAATTCGTCCATTCTGGGGAAATGGTCATTATATGCAGAATCCCCTGCACTGCATAAAGAAAAAAAGCCCGTTAAGATTTCGTGGGACTTTAAAAAAGATGGGACGATAAAGACTTCCGCCGAAGATACCCGCGCCAGAACCCGTAAAATGACAATTACCTTGAAATATTCAGTGGTTGATGGCGTGATTAAAAAACAAAGCACACCAGGTCGAGAAAAATATGAAACTTGCCGTGTTATCGACAAAAGTGATAAAAGCATGATTCTAAAATGTAAATATTTATTCTTTTTCTTAAAACGATAATTTAATTACATGCCTTCAGCTCTTAAAATTCTTTGAGAGCTGATTTATCCTAAGCTAAACGCTGATTCTTTTAAAGGTTTGATTTTGTTGGCAAACAGTTCTTTATTTTCAGTTGAACCTCGCTGGAAATCTTACTCCCCTTATCTCCGTCATCATTTACCTAAAAAGATCATCACCTTGGTCGATGAAAAAAAATCCCTAACTCAACGATTGCGCAATACCTATGGTGATGCGGTTAAAGTTGAAATTTTATTTCATCAATGGAAATCGCCTTTTTTAAGTGAAAGTAAACACCTTGATTTACACCCACAGCGTTATTGTTTAATTCGAGAAGTGTTATTGTCCGCCAATGATAAGCCACTGGTGTTAGCGCGTACCATTTTACCCAAAAATACCATTACCAGCGCCCAGCGACAACTCTCACATTTAGGGACGCGACCTTTAGGAGAAGTTATTTTTTCAGACCCCTATTTAGAACGTTTGGCAATGGATGTTAGCTTAGTAGAATCTAAAAACTGGCATGAATCTTTATCCATACATCAAGCGATTTGGGGACGGCGAACGGTTTATGCGATTCAAAAACAACCTTTATTAGTCAGTGAGTTTTTTTTAGCCGATGCCTTACGGTGTTAAGGGCGCATCATTTTCCGCTAAGGCAGCAATTAATAAACGCATATCCTCTGGTATTGGCTGTTCCCATTGCATCGTTTCTTGAGTCACAGGATGTACTAAGCCTAATTTTGTGGCATGAAGTGCTTGACGTTTAAAGTTTCGAAGTTGTATTTCTAAATTTTGACTGCATTTTGCGGGCATTTGAAAGCTACCGCTGTATAAAGGGTCACCCACTAAAGGGTAGTGCAAATGCGCCATATGAACCCGAATTTGATGGGTGCGGCCTGTTTCAAGTTTTACTCGAATAACACTATAGCGCTCAAAGCGTTCCATTAAACGATAATGCGTCACCGCCTCTCGACCTTCCTCTCTTACTGTATAACGAATACGATCTTGAGGATGTCTGCCAATCGGTTCATTAATTGTCCCGCCTGCGGTCATCCAACCCCGAACCACCGCGATATATTCACGCTCAATACTTCTTAATTGTAATTGATCACTCAAGTTGTGATGCGCTTGTAAGGTTTTCGCCACCATCAGAAGTCCACTGGTATCTTTGTCAATCCGATGAATAATCCCAGCTCTTGGCAACACATTAAGGGCTTGATTATAATAAAGGAGTGCATTTTGCAGGGTGCCTGTCCAATTTCCCGCCCCAGGATGCACCACTAATCCAGCGGGTTTATTCACAATTAATAACGCCTCGTCTTCATAAATAATATCCAGCGGAATATTTTCAGCCTCACAGTTTAAAACCGCTTCAGGTTCTGCATCTAATTCAATCCATTCACCGCCTTCAAGTTTGGTGCGGGTTTTTAAAAAAACGCCATCGACTTTCACCCGTTCAGATTTCACCCATGTTTGTAATTTACTGCGGGAGTAGTCAGAAAAAAGACTAGACAGGATTTGGTCTAACCGCATTCCAGCCATTTCATCAGGAACGGTCGCTGTTAATATCGCCATAATTATCTATTGTAAGTTATACTCATATTTTAATTTTTGCCTAAAGTATTCATGGCAAAGAAACCTTTAATCTTACAGCGTGTCATGACCAATATGCGATTTATTTTGGTAAAATTTTTATTTATTTGTCTTTTTTTAATAACGCTACCCAGCTGCTCAGTGCTTGATAGCTTAACCAAAACCGACAACGATTATTCAGATAAATACGTTGACTGGAGTGCCTTAAAATTTTATGAGTCGGCAAAAAAATCCATGGAAGCGGAAAATTACGCCAGAGCCATTGAGTTGTATCAAGCCTTAGAAAGCCGCTACCCCTTTGGAAAATACGCCGCACAAACTCAGCTGGATATTGCGTATGCTTATTATAAAAATGAGGATACAGAAGCGGCGTTAGCGGCGGTTGACCGATTTATTAAAATTAACCCCAGAGATCCTAACGCTGATTATGCCTACTATTTAAGAGGGCTGATTAATTTTAACCGAAATTTAGGTTTTTTATATCGTTATGTGCCAACCGATAGCACTCAGCGTGATATTACAAAATATAGAGAAGCTTATGCCAATTTTGAAGAATTACATAAGCGCTTTCCTAAAAGTCAGTATATAAAAGATGCAAATCAGCGCATGATTGCTTTGCGGGATTATTTGTCGCGTCATGAACTACACATTGCCACTTTTTATATGAAGCGCAAAGCCTATATGGCGGCGGCAAATCGTGCGGGGGCAATTGTAGAAGAGTGCCAAGCTAAAAAGCCTCAACCATGTACAACGGCTACGCCATATGCTTTACAGATTATGGAAAAAGCCTACCTTAAGCTTCATTTAGACGATTTAGCCGCAGACAGTCGGCGTGTTTATGAACAAAATTACCCAAATGGTGCGCCCATTGATATTGAAACCAAAGAAACGGTTGTGGAAGATATTTGGGATTTTATTGGTTTGGATCAAGACTAGGAACAGATGAAAGTTTTTGTAAATGCTTTTTTTGAAAAAAATAAAGAGACGATTCATCAATATCTTTTAGGGCTACTTTTTTCGATTTTAGCATGTCTTTCTGCCATTGTTCTGTTTACCTTTGATGCCAATGACAGTGCGTGGTCAACTGAACGTTCCACTACAAAGTTTTCTAATGCCTTTGGGGAAATGGGCGCATTAGTTGCCGATATTACCTTAAGCTTATTTGGCGTTATCGGTTATTTATTTCCATTTCTTTTGGGCTTGTACGCTTATCGTCGTTTTTTACAAAAAAAACATCGCTTTCACGGGCGCAGAGTTTTTTTTATCGCGGCCGTTAGTTTTGCCGTCATGATGAGCTGTGTGGTGGCGTATTTGTTTATCTCAAATATTTTTTCTGAATTACCACATGGACAAGGCGGGATTTTGGGTAATGCCGTGGGCGATGCCTTGATTATTGTTTTAGGAAAAACGATAGGACCACGATTAATACTCACTTTTTGTTTTTTAGGAATAAGCGTTGTCAGAGGTTTTTCAGGGATAGAATTTATTGGTTATTATACGCGCCGAGGCTTTGTTCTTTTAGGCTATTTTTTACGCCAAAAA
>JAGLBU010000197.1 GCA_023146575.1 Methylococcales bacterium | reverse complement strand
GGGAATCAAAAATCTGTTTTTCCAGAGCATTGGATGAACTCGTTGCGGCGATAAAGCCATTAACAGCAAAAGGAATGATACCTACAAGCAAGAAGAAAGCCAGTAGTCTTTTCCTGAGACTGAGGTCTCTTAACCATTTCATTTTAATTTCCTCATTGAAACATCGTATTGATACGGCACTTAATTGACCGAATAGATTAAAAAATTATTTATTTCAGTAGCAATTTCTCGATCGGCTACTACGATTTTTTCTTCACATAAATTTAAGGCAGACAGTGCCATGCTGTCATACAAGCAGTTGCTGGGGGATTGGATAATTGCCCCTCCACCTGCCCGAACTATTTCTTCTAAACCTTCCGCGCCATCATTACCCTCGCCTGAAAGAATAACCCCTAAAGGATTTTCAAGGGCTTCTGATACGGAAAACATGAGCATGTCAATTGAGCCTCTGCGGGATGAAAAAGGTGCAGGACTCACATAAGTTAATAAGTCGCCTTTTTTTCCATGGATAGTGACATATTCATCTCCCGTACTCATATAACAGCCTCCTGTTTCTAAGAGTGTATTGTTTGAAGTTGTTTGTACTTTTACCGAACTAAAATGATTTAGATATTGAATAAAACTCTTAAGGTAATTCGAGGTTTCGTATAGGATGATAATATAAGCTGTTGAATATGCCGCACTTAATTTAGGGACTATTTTTAATAAGGCGCCATAACCGCCTTCTCCCACCCCAAGTATGACTAAATTTTTACAGCCTTCTTTTTGTTGAGGAGGGCTGCTTTTTTTATCGGCCTTTAAGGGAATATATTGAAAGGCACTATTATTCACCATCACGGCTAAAAATACTTTTTTAATCAGCTGCTCTTGTTGTTTTTTTAACGCTTTTTCATCTAAGGTGGTATTAACTACGGGTAAAGATAAGGCAAGAAAATCAACTGCCCCATAAGCGAGTGCGTCAAAAATAGCCGATGATGTTTTTAAACAATGGTCAATTATGACAACGGGTGTTGGGTGAAAAATCATAATTCGTTTTAACGCGGTTAAACTTTTTTCATATGGTTCGGTAATGTCTAACGTTATAACATCAGGTTGTAATTTTGGAATTTTTATTAGTGCTTTATACCCATTTTCAGCCTCTCCAATAACCTCTAAGGCATCACTAGACTTAAAAATAGTAATAATAGCGTGACGAATAGTCGCTGACTGATTAATAACCAACACTTTATAAGGTTTTTTTTTCATGGAGACTACCTTAAATATTTTCTCACAACGGTTAATAATTCATCAGGTTGAAAAGGTTTGGTTAAGTATTCATTTGCACCAGCAACTTTGCCTTTTAATTTATCAAATAAACCATCACGCGATGTCAACATGACAACAGGTGTTTTTTCAAACATAGGTTTTGCCTTAATTTCTTCCAATATTTCATAGCCATTTTTTCCAGGTAATATAATATCGAGTAAAATAAGGTCAGGTTTTTTTTGTTCAATATCGGTTAATGCCTCAGTTGCATTAGAGGCTTCAATGACTTGATAGCCACGCGCTGTAAGCGTTCTTGCAATCACTTTTCGTGTGACTAAACTGTCTTCGACCACTAAAATAGTGGTTGAGGATTGTTTATCGGTTTGAATAGCGAGTGCTTTATTACTTGAATCTTGAGTTATTGTAGCAGAATTATTAATTTCTTCCTTTCTATAGTCCGCTAAAATGTTGAGTTGTGTGATTGAGAAATACTTGTGAACAACTTTTAATAATTCATCTGGTTGAAAAGGTTTGGTTAAATATTCATTCGCGCTGGAAACCTTACCTTTAAATTTATCTAATAAGCTGTCACGTGAGGTTAACATGATAACTGGTGTTTTTTCAAAGATGGGTTTTTGTCTGATATCATCTAGTATTTCATAGCCATCTTTGCCAGGTAAAATAATGTCTAACAAGATAATGTCAGGGCTTATGCGATCAATACTATTTAAGGCTTCAAAACCATTTTTCGCTTCATGAACTTCATAGCCACTTGACTCAAGAGTTCTAACGATGACTTTACGGGTCACCATGCTATCTTCAATCACTAAAATACGTGCTTTTATACCTTGGTTGCTTTGATTGATGGTTGTGATTTTTTTAGTTACAGGCGCTGTATCATGCTCATTCTTTTCAGCGTCCATATACTCAACAAGCATTCTTTTTTGCACCATAAAGGCGCTATTTTTGGGGGCTAATTGCGTAATAACATCAAATTGATTTAACGCTTCTTCAAAGTATTTACGGTTTAAATACGCCATAAGGAGGTAAAAATGTAAATAAATATCATGTTCGGTGGTTTTTTTCAATATTTGGCTGTAACGATTGATCGCTTGATCTAATAATTCGGTATTGGCTTTTCCTAAGGTTTTAAAGAAATTTGATTCAATCGCAAAACTTGAATGACAATGATGACACTCAGTGTCTTTTTCAGCAATGGGTGCCCAGCAAAAAGGACAACGGATCACAAAGTCGGTCGAGATTGTTTTTCGTGCCTGTGTGAATTTTTTAATTTCTTGAATTACATCGGCATTTTTTGCATGTATATGAACGGCTTTTTTGAGGGTTATTTCAATGGCACTCATATTCGTTAAGACGCGAGAAAGCCATAGCCACGCTTCAAATTTTTCACCATTACTGGTTAAGAGAGCGGTTAATATATTTTCGGCTTGTACGCTTTTACAGCCACCCGCAAATTCGATGGCTTTTGACATTAAAGCACTTTCTTCAGTGGGGCTGTAATTAGGCCGTGGCTTCTTAGGAAGGTTAGATTCATCCATTTTTAAAAGGTCAATTTCTTTTGCCAACATGTCAACGGTTTGTTGAATTTGTCGGGAGACCTTTTTTTGAGCAATGGCTTTAAAAATCAGATAATCGTGATTCCATTGCAAGATATCCATGGCAATAATTTTACCGTTCATCCCACATTCAACCGCATTAATTAAAAGGCCTTTATCAAAGTAAAACCCACCTGCTTTATTTTTTTCACGCACTTCTAGTAAACCCGTTTCACCCGATTTTTCTAAAAAGCGTAACATGGCTAATAAATCAACCGCAGGCCCTAAGTTTCCTGCGTATTCTATTTGTTTTAGTAGTTGGTTAACCGAGGTTTTATCGGGGGTTTCTTGGGTTGAACACTTATCAACAAGAAGGCCAAGTGTGGTATTGTTTAAGCGTAATTTTTTATCTGTTGCCTTAAGGGCGTGTAAAATTGCTTCATGACCTCTTAAGGCATAATGACTTATAAAAGCCAATGTATTGTGTCTAAATAGTTTTTGTTGTGCTGGGGTTAACAGTTCTTTGGATATTTTTTCGATAATCGAACTTAATTTTTTAAAATCACTAGCACCATGAATAATGTCTTTTGCGTAATTTAGAAAAATAATTTTAGCAATAGGGCCTATTAGAATAGTAAGTTGCGCCTCTATAACCATCATTCCACCTTCAGAAATATTAGCAGTGTCATTTGCGGCTACGACCTCTTCAATCATTGAGGCTGAAGTGGCAACGACAGGAGGTGCTTTTGAAATAGGCGTAGGCAGAGGTGCTTTTTGGGGAGGGGTTTTTTGAAGACTTGAGATCAGAAGTTTAAAGACTTGATCAGTTGAAAGTTCTATCTTTCGGGCGACAGGTTGGCTCGGCTCAGGTCTAACATGAAAGGTGGACTTTGCTTGCCGTATGGTTTTAATTAAGTGCAGTGCGGCAACGCCTCTTTTACCTTTAAAGATAACATCTATGATAACGCCGCGCGTAATAGCAAGCTTCGCAATATTCTCTTGGTTATCCTTTAAAACCATTATTCCAGTATGTTTTTCCTTACATTTTTTGTGTAAAACTTTAAGTACTTCATGATAAGTAAGTAGACGGACTGCGTGACCATTTTCTTGCATCCGTTATTCCTTTGCGGTTGGGGGGAATGAAAAAAAGTTCTTAGACATAATTTTAATTTCCAAAAATGTAATTTTAAAGGCCATAACATTTAAAAAAAATAATTATAGCGTAAAAAGTATTTTATATCGCATCATCTTGGCTTGATTTAGTATTATTTATACACTATTTTTTAAGGATGAGTCGAGTTTTACCTTGACTATTAAGGCTTTGAAAATTATAGTGGCGAGTTTTATTTATAAGCGTATTTATGGAACATTTCCCTGTCATGTATGCCGAATCTTTGTACGCGCTAGATATTAAAGTTGCGGGCGCTTATTTAGATTGTACCTTTGGTCG
>JAGLBU010000196.1 GCA_023146575.1 Methylococcales bacterium | reverse complement strand
TTAACAATTATGTCAATATATTTTAAGCCCTGATTGCCCTGCAAAGTTAAGCCCCCAAAAAAATCACCTCGTAAAACAGATGTGTTAATTGGCATTCGTTTTTCTCCATTAAAATTTTGTGTAAATTATAACGTCAAATCTATTCTGCCTTAAATTTATCCTTAACAATTTTTTTAGAAGAGGAAAAGTTAATTAATTATCCAGCCTGTTCTTGCGGCAATTGCCACAGCTTCTGTGCGGTTTGAAGCATTAAATTTTTGCATAATATTTTTAACATGAAACTTAATAGTCCGCTCAGACAACTCTAAAATAGTCGCAATATCATTATTATTACGCCCTTTTGCCATCCACATTAAGCACTCTTGTTCGCGTTTGGTTAACAGCAGACTCGCCGTTTCATCGTCCCCTTCGAAAATAATAAAATCCGCCATACTGGCAACAAACTGGGTTACTTGTAATTGTAGTTTGGGTAAAAAATCGTTAATTTTTTGCTGATTTTCAGGCTTATTTCCCAAAAAATAGGCGTAAAAAACTTGGGTTCTAAAGGGCGTATGAATGGGAATATAAATATCTTGATGAAAACCAAAGCGACGTTCAAGTTCATATAATAAGCGTAAGCGTTTGGTGCTAGGTTGATAAGAGGGGTGTTTTCGGATTTCTTCAGTTGAAAAAGGTTCGGTGCGCTCAGCCGCAAGATGAACAATGGGATCATCTTGATAGAATTTTTTATTAAAATATAAAATTTCAAAGGCTTTTAAATACGCAGGTCCTTTTGAAACCATGAAACAATCATTGGCGTTGAGTTCTGAGATGGGTTTATGCAGATGTGTCCAAAAAAAATAGCCGCCAAAGCCGTAAGATTTGACTAAATTATCCATTACAGTGCTGATTTCATCTAAGGTAAAGCTGCTACTGAGTTGTTTGCTAAAGGTTTCGGACATTGTTAGCGGCCTATTTTGATAAGAGAGGGGATGCGACTGCTTCTGTGGGCGTTTTACGAGACATTAGTTTTATGATGACCAGCGCTAACACTGAAACCGCGATTAATCCGCCTGCTAATAAGGGGCGATAGGCAATCCATGCAATCGCAATGGTGATAAAGGCGCAAGGAATGGTGATTAAAAAGGCTAAAATTTTGATGCCTATTTCAACGATATTACCTAATAAAGGCACAACATTGGCTAACATGGCTAAAGGTTGAAATAACATTGATAAGCCTACCCACATGATGAGTACCCCAACAAAACGAAGCGCCCACATTATCATGGTGTTTTCTTCATGAGCGATGGTAAAAAGCGTTTTAGCGTCGATAGAACCTGCTTTTAAAAAGTCAAGGGAGCTACCCGCGCGGGTTTCATAGGCAATGAAACTGTTGTCTTTTTGTTGCGCCATCAAGGTGATGTCCATGGGGTTAACGGTTTGAAAGTTGATTTTCATATCACCAACCTTAGGGTCGCTTTCACTGGTGCCTAAATAAAAATTATCGCCGATTACAGAGACTTTTTTATCCGCTAAGGTTTTAGGTGGTGAAAAGCTGTGTAAACTTAAGGTGGATTTTTGGGTGATACGATTAATTTGTGAGGGGTTTAAAGCAAATTGCCCGAGGGAAACGTTTTTAGCTTTCCATGTTTGATAAGGAAATGGCAGCCTAGGGTTTGTATGACCTAGTCGTTTAAATTGACTGGATTCAATTTGGTGATTACTCCATTCCTTTACATAAGTATAAGTGGTTTTGGTTTCTTTGGTGCCGCCTATTTTTTCAGTGGTTTCGGTGGTTTTATGCTCATTCCATTGATACATTGATACATGGCGGACTAATTTAATGGCAGTGGCAGAGACATTAAAATCCTTATCGTGTAAAACATCTTTCGTGTTTGCAAGCCCTTGAGTGTGGACTAACTTACCATTATTCTCGGCATTAACCAGTTCAGATGAAATGGAAACAACCAGTGCTTGACCTTCTTGTAGGCTATTATAACGCTCGACTGAGCGACCTTCATTCCACCATAACAGTGGAAACGCGGCAATAAATAATAAAATCCCAAAAAAAATACCTTTTAAGGAGCCCCCTAAACGACTAAACCAATTTTCGCTGGTAATATCGGTGAAAGAATCATTGTCCATCGTAAACCCCTTATGATAAGTGAAGTGATTTTATAATAACAGGAGTGTATTCGTTGATACAATTAATTATTAGATAAAAATCACGGTTTTAATAAGGGAGGAACGTTTTATGCTAAGTATTGTGATTGCAGTACTGTTAGATTTGTATTTTGGTGAGCCTAAAAAAGGCCATCCTTTAATTGTTTTTGGGAAATTTGCCAGCAAGCTTGAACAAATTTGTTTTATCGAATCCTTATCGCCATTCTTACAAAGAATAATCGGAGTTTTAGTAGTGGTTTTAATCATGATTTTATTTTTATTGCCATTGTATTTTTGTCAACAAATAGTTTTTTTTAATTGGGTTGTTGCCCCGGTTATTTTATATTTTTGTATTGCTGCTAACAGTTTAAAACAACATGGAAAAGCGGTATTTGAGGCTTTACATCAAAATGATTTAGCGTTAGCTCGTAAAATGGTGGCACGAATTGTAAGCCGAGATTGTCAAAAAATGGATGAGGTTTCGGTGCGTAGAGCTAGTTTAGAATCGGTATTAGAAAATGGCGCGGATGCGGTGTTCGCTCCTATTTTTTGGTTTTTAATTGGCGGAGCAATGGGGGCTGTATTATATCGCTTAAGTAATACGCTGGATGCTATGTGGGGTTATAAGAATAAACGCTATTTATATTTTGGTTGGGCGGCAGCACGGTTGGATGATGTGTTAAATTTTATTCCCGCACGATTAACGGCATGCAGTTATCTTTTATTAGGTAATACGGCGTTAGGCTGGCATTGTTGGCGAACACAGGCAGCTTTTTTAGACAGCCCAAATGCAGGGGTGGTGATGACGGCTGGGGCAGGGTGTTTAAATTTACAGTTAGGGGGCGTGGCAGTGTATGAGGGGATTGAAAAGCACAAGCCTTTATTTGGTGGTAAAAAGCTACCTGAAAATCAAGATCTTCAGCGGGTAAATCAATTACTTGATCGGACGTTGCTATTCTGGGGAGGGGTCTTATTGATAGCATGGCTTATTAATTTTTTTTAAAAGCAAAGGGATTAAAATAATTTCTAACCCCTTAGAATTTTAATGAGGATTAAATCTCAAATTCTTCAATGCCTCTACCAGAATCGACCAGCGCTAATAACCAGTTTGGTTTTCTACCACGACCTGACCAGCCTTGGGTTGGGTTCTCTGGGTTTCTATAACGGATGGTGGAGGTTTTTTTAGACGAAGAGGCTAAAATTTCTTCTAGCGCAAAACCTGACTCATTGGCAATTAGGGTCATTTTATTAATGATGTCATTTCTATCTTGTTCTTTACGGCGTGTGATGGCATCGTTAATGGTTATTTGAAGGTTTTGTAAATCTTTTAAAGGAATTTCCACAAAATCTTGAGTGGTCATTTTATTTAATGCTGAAAGTTTCATATTTTTTAAGGGTTGGATAAAAGTTATAATTAATAGTCTTTTAAATGAAGTATTTTTATTGTTATATATTCGATTAAAACATCTATGATAAGGGTATTTTAAAAAATCTTCAATGCTATTTAATGATTAAACCCGTGGTAACCCCTTTGGAGAGGGATTAATAGTGTAATAAAGAATGAGTTTGGTAGTTTGATAATTTTTCTTTACCGTTTAATTGATCTAATTCAATTAAAAAGGCACATGCTTTTATCTGAGCACCTAATAATTCAATTAATTCACAACTGGCTTTAGCCGTTCCCCCTGTGGCTAAAATATCATCAATCACCAAGACCACATCATTTTTTGTGAGTGCATCACCGTGTATTTCCAAGCAAGCCGACCCATATTCCAGTTCATAGGCAACCGATTTAACCTTGTAAGGCAGTTTTCCTGATTTTCTAAGCGGGACAAAGCCTACTCCTAATTCTAATGCCACTAAAGAGCCAAAAATAAACCCTCGTGCTTCTATTCCTGCAACAGCGGTGATATTTTTATTTAAAAACGGCTGGGCTAACTGTTGGATTGATTGTTTTAATGCCTGTGGATTTTTAAGCAAGGGGCTAATATCTTTAAATAGTATGCCTACTTTTGGAAAATCAGGAATGTCTCGAATATGGTCTTTTAAAAGGTCAGTCATGCTATGTTATTAAGGTTTTTAAGGAGAGATGTCGGTTAATAATTTATCCAGCATACAGTCATGCAATCTTTCAACCGCTTTAGATTCAACTAATGGCTTGATAAAATTATAATTTAAGGTTAATTGTTGCTGATATTCACAGTTTAGTAAAGCAATAGCGGGTGGACTTCTGATTCATAATCCTAGTTGGTCTTTTTTTTGCTTTATATTTTTTTGATTTTTTATCACCGCCACGAGGAGTCATAGCTTGGTTGAACACTTCAATGAAATCAACCCAAGCCTATT
>JAGLBU010000195.1 GCA_023146575.1 Methylococcales bacterium | reverse complement strand
GCAGACTCTGCCGATCAAGCCTTATATATTTCTAAAAATAAAGGTCGTAACCAAGTAACGGTGATTTAATTAAAGGTCTTTATAAGGCTCTAATTCGATGGTGGTAACGATATAACCCAGCATCACTAAGCGGCCTTTATAACGCTCCATGCCTGTGACGGAAAACTCAAAGGCATAGGCGCGCCACGGTTGTAATTTTCCATATGAATCACGTTTTATCCAAAAACCTGTCAAAGCAACGCATTCATCAAGCCATTGTAATTCCAGTTTTTCACAATGTCTGCGTACCACTTGTAAGGCAAATTCGCGTGCGTTTAAGGCTTTTGAAAAAAAATAGCCTAAAAATAAAATCAATCCAATTAAGAAAAAGGTCATTGCAAATACTACTTTAAAGTGATGAATGATCGCGCTATTGTATAAGATAAATCCGCTTAACAATAAATGAATGGTGACCTGTTATGAATATGACCCAATGCCCACAATGTGGCCATAAACGCCGTGGTGAAGAATATAAATGCCCTGAATGTGACTGTTTTTATTCGCCTTTAGATGAAATTTTAGCCCAAGAAGCGGCTGAAAAAGCAAAGCGCTCTTTTTCAGGACGGTTAAAAGCAATAAAAGCCGCTAAAAACCCTATCAAAGCTTTTTTTGATGAATATCGACGCGAAAATAAAGCGGCTCCCTTTAACATTACTATTTTTTTAGCGATTGTGTTTATGTTTGTCTTTATGATGGTCATTTCGGTCATGTAATGTTGGCAATTACTAAAACTCTATCTTTTATGACTTTATCAAAATTACACTGGAACGCTGCCTGTTTTACCGCAGGTATTTTATTAACCCTTGCCTTTGCCCCCTTTGATTACGACTTCTTAGCTCTATTTTCTTTAGTGGTTTTATATTTGGCATGGCAGTCTTCTGAAACCCCAAAACAAGCCGCTTTTCGAGGTTTTTTATTTGGATTTGGTTTATTTGGGTTTGGGGTGACGTGGGTGTTTGTCAGCATCTATTTTTATGGCGGTGCTAATGTTTATGTTTCGATGTTTATGGCGATATTATTTGCCGCCTTTTGGGCGTTATTCCCTGCTTTAACCGCCTATATCAGTGTCAAAATTGCTTTCCTAACCGATAAACGCTTGTTATTTGTCATTATCCCGTTTGTGTGGATATTTATTGAATATTACCGAGGCTTTTGGTTTTTAAATGGCTTTCCGTGGTTTCAAGTCGCTTACAGTCAACTAGACAGTGCGTATGCAGGCTTTGTACCGATCATCGGGGTTTATGGTGCAGGGTTTTTAATATTGCTTACCGCCTCAATCATCAGTTATATGTTGATGACAAAACGCCGATTAATTCTCAACACCGTGATTATTTTTATTTTATTGGTGACAGGCTACGGGCTAAAATACGTTGAATGGACGCACCCGATTGGTTTGCCGATTAGAGTCACTTTAATACAAGGTAATATCAGTCAAGATCAAAAATGGCTGCCCGAAAATTTCACCAAAACCTTGTTTAGTTATCAGCAAATGACCTTTAGTCACTGGGATTCTGACGTTATCATCTGGCCTGAAACCTCAATTCCAGCCTATTTACATCAAGTAGATGAACCGCTTTTAGCGCCATTATCCGCCAAAGCCAAAGCAAATAATACGGATTTAATTGTCAGCTTAGCAGCAAAAAGTGAGGACGGACGTGAAACCTATAACACCGTATTGACCTTAGGTAAAAAACGGCAGATGTATAAAAAAAACCACCTCTTACCGTTTGGTGAGTATTTACCTCTGCAACCATTTTCAGGCTGGGTTTTAGACACCATTGGCGTAAGGCTTGGAAGTTTTACCGCAGGTGGGGAGAAACAGCCCTTATTATCGGCAGGCTGGTACCCTTTTGCGACCTCTATTTGTTATGAAGATGCGTTTGCCAGCGAAGTATTACCTCATTTACCAGAAGCGGCCTATTTAGTGAATGTGACCAATGACGCATGGTTTGGACACTCGCTTGAACCCTATCAACATATGCAAATTGCACGGATGCGAGCATTAGAATCAGGACGCTATTTAGCACGTTCAACCAATACAGGCTTAACGGGGTTTGTCGCCCCAAATGGTAAAATCATCAAACAAGCGCCATTATTTGAACCGTATAGTCTTACCCATAAAATTACCCCAATGGGCGGTATGACGCCTTATGCAACCCTTGGCGATAAGATTATTTTAGCGGCACTTTTTGTCTTAATGTTGCTCGTAAGCCTTTATCTTAAATTTAAATTTTCAAGCACTCAAAAAACGAAAAACATTTCAACTCCCCTGCACAGATTATAG
>JAGLBU010000194.1 GCA_023146575.1 Methylococcales bacterium | reverse complement strand
GCTTGAATCAAGCCTAAATAGCTGTCTTTGCGTAATAATTTACGCAGTTCAAAACCGATGCCTGCCATTATCTTTCTAACGCCTCACTGTAAACTTCACGATAACTATCAAATAAAGATTGTTCGCCAAAATATTTATCTGCCCGTTGTTCTGCCGCTTTTGATAAACGCTTTCCATACTCAGGGTCGTTAAATAAACGAACAATTTCGTTTGCTAGCTCTTCAGAGTTGGCAATGGAAACTGTCGCCCCTGCAAAGCCTAAGGCTTTATCTTCTTCGGAACCACCTTCAATTAATTCTCGACACGCGCCTACATCAGTTGAAATAATCGGAATACCACAGGCAAAAGCTTCTAAAACCACTAACGGCAAACCTTCACTGATTGACGACAACACTACACAACCTAATTTCGGTAACATTTCAGCGACATTACAAAAACCTTTGTAGATCATATCGTCCACAAGATCTAAACTGGCAATCATATCGCGGCATTCTTGAGCGTATTTTGGGTCTTCTTCTTCACCCCCAATAATCCACGCTTCGACCGCAGGAATTTCTGAACAGACATTTCGCATGGCTCTGATAAAGGTTTTCACATCTTTAATCGGTACAACTCGCCCAATAAAACCCACCACTAACGGACGTGTTTCAGGACGCTTTACGCGCTGTGGTTGTAAATTTTCTAAATTGATTGCATTTGAAACCACAAAGGTTTTATCTGGATCAGCACCATCTTTAATTTGGCGATTTTTATTACCCTCTGAAATCGCAATTACAGGGGTAGCAACATCGTAGGTAATACGGCCTAATGCTTCAAAAAATTTAATCCACATGCTTCTTAAATAACTGATTTCACCATTTAAAGTTGCCGCGCCGACTTTTTCACTGTCTTCAATCCACTCCACTTGTGATAAATCAATTTTTCGTTCTTTGGTGTAAATACCATGCTCGGTTAAAATTAATTGGCGTTGCTTAAGATGATGTAACATTACGCCAAATAAACCTGCGTAACCTGTTGAAATAGTATGATAAACCGTTGCATCGGGTGCGCCATCTAAAGCATCAATCAACGCAAAAATTGGCTGGTGCATGGCGCGAATACTCCAAAAATAATCTAAAAAAGATTTAGTGGGCGTGCCTTTTTCATAACGTTCGGTAATAAAATCCCACGCTTCTTCACTGTACAAAAAATCATTTAAATCTAGGGTTTTAAGGTGTTTAATATGGCGTAAAACATCGCCAAAGGCTTGCCCTTTTGAGCTTTTTTCAGGGGTTTGAAAATATTCATACATGCGCCGAATATCCACAAAGGCTTTTTTATGGCCTTTACGAGTTTTTGGTAAATCACTTACGCTCTCAGACACTAAATAAAAACAGCTTAAATTCACTACATTTGCGGGCATGTCATATTGAATTTCACCATAATCGGCCTTTTTACTGCCAATAAAAATCAGCGTAAAGGTAAACTCGGGTAATCCTCCAATAATTTGATGAATCCAGCTTGATACACCCCCTCGAACATAAGGATAAGTACCTTCTAAAATTAAACCAATATCTGCTTGCATATTTTTATCCTTTACGCCCATTGGGCTAATATTTCAGCGACTACCGCATTTTTCTTGGTATTGTCATCGACCGCGTTTACATGTTGACTTATCTGATCAAAATTACGGGTCATAAAGGCTAATTCGGCTTGATAAGGTGCAATACGGGTTTTGCTCATGCCTGCTGTTAATGCGTGTGATAAGGATATTTCAGCCACTTCAAATAAATCCAACACTAAGGCAATACGGGCTTGTAAAAAATACGCTTCGGCATTATCAACTGTGTCTTTTAGGGTGGCTTGAATATGCTTATAGGCATTGCCTAAAACATGGGTTTGGGCTTTGCCTTGCACCAAGCCTAAATACGATAATTCCCAATAACATTCGGCTAATTTAAAGTGGAGGATAGAATCTTTTTTTGAGGATTTTTCACCTAAATTTTGCAAATAAGAGCGAATCATCGTATCAATAAATTTTTCTTTTTTATCCAACATTGAATAAGCGAGTAATCGCACTTCATCTACAGGGTCAAGCAAGGCTCGTTTTAAAATAGGAATGGCTTCTTGATCGCTCATCTGACGGGTTTTAAGTACCGCTTGCATCCGACTGTCCTCAGAATCGGACATATCTAATATAGCCTGCAAACTACTGCCGTTATATTGCGCTAACTGTAAATTTTCTAAAATATCATCGGGCAAGGTTTCCATAGACACATTTTCAGTGACATCAACTTCTACCGTTTTTGAAAAATAGGCGCTGAGGGTAAAACACAACAATAAACCAATACCTGAGATAAACGGTACTAAGGCGCAAATTAACCACAATAAAATCATCACTGATTGTTCATTTTCAAATTTTTTAGGCATTAATTTCCACAAAGAATATGGAAATAAACACGCACTAATTAAATGAAAGGCTAAGGCGTATTCGGTATTTTGCAAACTCAAAAAATACACACTTAATGCTTGAACCGAAAAAGCGGCTATCAATAAGACCCAAAGCATAAACTTATAAAATAAGCGATTTGTTTTCATCCTTTTTGCCCATAATTTTGGTGTACTAAAAGATTTTCATCAATGTCCATGAGTTCAAATAAGCTGAACATTAACTCCTGTAGTGTTGCGTAATGCACGAGATTTTTTTTGTAAAGGGTCACCTCGGCTTTGATTAAATTTGTATAGCCATAATTTTGCTCTAGCATTTTTTGCAATCGAATTTTATAACCTTCAACTCCATTAAAATCCGTCAATGGTAATAGAACAAAAATACATTGTTGTTCCAGTTTATTCTTAACATTCCACGCACTATCAAGTCCGCGCTGAGAGCTCATGATGGCATGTGTAATGTCATCGGATTCTTGACGGTTCGTAATATGGATACCAACTAAAGAACTGGCTTGTGAATAGGCTCTCGCATCGTCAAGGCAGCGTTTGGTTTGTAAAATAAAATATTGTAAATCGGTATTTTTAACCATGTAGTCATCAAATTGCACCATGCTAATCAAATCGGCAATATGACCGCCTAGCACGGACAGTAAGTTAATGTTGTCGGCTCTAAAGGCACGAAAAGGCATTTTATTGACTAACACTAGCCCCCACACTTTCCCAAAGACATCCACGATGGGAATCACCAATAGTAATAAATCGCGGTATTCTTTTTCAGTGGATAAATTGGGTTTTAGCATCGTAGTTTGCAAGGTGGTTAAGGTTTTTTGCAATAATAAATCTTTTGGATTAAGCTTAAACTCTCCCCCTAAAGATGCGACAGGCGTGTTGTTAAGTCGTCCTGAATTATCTAATGTATAAACCCCAGCTTGTTGAATAGAGCCATAATCTGAAAAAATTCTCAAAATAAGGGCATTAAGGTCGCCTCCTGCTGTTTTTGCCCGCATAACATGCTCACGCACCACTAATAAACTATCCCTTAAGGTACTTTTAGAGGCGGATTGTTGTGCTAAACGCTCGTGTGAAATTTTAAGAAGATTAAACGCATTAGTCACTTCACCTAAACGTTGATCGGTATAATTAAACGAGACCTGTAATTGTTTGATTTTTCGCTCAGAATAATTTCGAAATTCGCCCGCAGTGATACTAATAAAAAAAATTCCTAACATGGTCGGAATAAATGCCACAACATCCCATTCAGGATAAGCATAACGATAGAGCGCCCCCATCAAAGCAATAACCAATAAGGTACTGTTCAAGGCATAGGCAAAGCCGTATCGAAGCCCTGCTAAAAAAGGCCCAAGAATAATCCACGAAAACCCATAGGTGGTAAAAAAATTAAGCGATGGGGTCAATAAATAGCCTAAAAAAACGCCTAAAACCGTTAAGACAATTGCCTCAACAATTGGTATGAATTGTTTTGGGTTTCGTTTAGCAATATAATCTTCTCGTAACATGATTGTTACCCCGTAAATGCTAAACCATCAATTAAATTAGACATCAGCTTATGCGCAACCCCGCTGACACTCTCACGTCCCCAGCCTGTTTTAGAGCCTGATGCTGACCACACTACCTTGCCTGTTTTTAAATTGGTGACGGTTAAGGTAATGCCTACAGCAGGTTCTGCATCTAAACCACTTTTATAACGCCATTCTTGAACACTACCACTAACTGCAAATTGATACTTTTTATCCACAGCCCATTTTTTTGCTTTCAACAAGGTTTTTTTCTGATCCAGCTCTGGCAAACTTTCATCATCTCCTTCTTCTGCAAGATAGGTTGATAAACCGTTAAGTGCTTTTTTAGAACGCAAGAGTGTTGTGGCAATATCAAGCGCTCGCTCACCTGCCTCTGGCGTATCTGAATGATTAATAAATGGTAGCATCACCCATTGAGACGAACTTTTAAACGGTGTTGTTTTTTGTATTTCATAAACAGAACACCCGCTAAGCAGCGTCACTGTTATTAACAGCAATAATTTATGAAAAATAGGGCGAAATAACACTGAAGTAGTTTTTAAAGACATAGATTGGCTCGTAAACAGGTCATGAAAAAATTAAAAAAAGATATAACTAAAACGTTAGTTAAAACTGAAATAATAAGCGCTTAAGGCATACGCTTAACACCATAACTTATTGAGGACTATAACAATTATAAGGGTAATGAGTACAGACTGATTTCTTAAGAATCAGAAGTAGTTAGCATTATTCGTTAGAATATGAATTTAATTGCGATATGATTCACAAATCTATTATCAGTCAACGTGATCTAACTTGCAATCTTATTCGACAAGCCATTTTTTATTTTCCCATAAGGTCATTTGCAGTCTTATGAATTTTTTGAGAAGGGGTTTTTATCAATTTACAAGAAGCATCGACAAATTTAAAACACAACCGCCTCATTATAGATAAAAAATAAAATTTTACAGTAATTTTGATGGGGTTGATACTTGCCGATTTTATACTTATCTGGCACACTTTAGGTTTTGACTTATCTATGTAGGTCATCCATTTCACTTTCAACTAAAGGTTTTTTTAACATGGCAGGTCGCAATCATTTATCTATTCCAGGTCCTACGAACGTTCCACATGAAATTTTAAGCGCTATGCACGTTCCTATGGAAGATCATCGTTCCCCCGATTTTCCAAAATTATTCAAACCTGTTTTAGAGGAATTAAAAAAAGTTTTTAGAACTGAAACAGGGCAAGCGTTTGTCTTTCCTGCCACAGGCACCGCAGGTTGGGAAATCGCTTTAACCAATACCTTAAACTCAGGGGATAAAGTTATTATTTATCGCTTTGGTCAATTTGGTCATTTATGGATGAGCATGGCAAAACGATTGGGCTTTGATGTGGAAGTTCATGAAGTCGAATGGGGGAAGGGCATTCCTGTGGATCATTTAGAAGCACGTTTAAAAGAAGACAGCAACCACGAAATTAAAGCCGTTTTAGCCACGCATAATGAAACTGCAACAGGTGTCACCAGCGATATTGCAGGCGTTAGAGCGGCAATGGATGCTTCAAGTCATCCTGCGTTGTTATTTGTCGATGGTGTCAGTTCTATTGCCAGTCTTGAATTTAAAATGGATGACTGGGGCGTAGACGCGTCGATCAGTGGTTCACAAAAAGGCTTTATGCTACCAGCAGGGGCGGCAATTCTAGCTTTTAGCCAAAAAGCTTTAGCCATGACTAAAACCTCGACATACCCTCGTTGCTTTTTAGATTTGGGTGATCAAATGGCGCAAAACGCCAATGGTTACACCCCTTATACGCCTTCTACACCCATGATTCATGGCTTGAAAAAGTCCTTAGAATTATTGTTAGGGGAAGGCATGGAAAATGTCTATGCCCGTCATCACCGTTTAGGCGAAGGCTGTCGTTTAGCGATTGCGGCATGGGGCTTGAAATTATGCGCGCATGAGGGTTTTGAATCTGATACGGTTTCAGCGGTGGTTGTGCCAGAAGATAAAGATGCCTCAGAAGTGATTGCAACCGCTTACAATAAATACAACATTTCATTAGGCGCAGGCTTAACCGAGTTGGCAGGAAAAGTTTTTCGTATTGGGCACATTGGTGATATGAATGATGTGTCCATGTTAGGGGCGATTGCAGGGGTTGAAATGGCATTATTAGATTGCGGCTATGACATTCAAGCAGGTAGTGGTGTGGGTGCGGCGATAGAATATTACCGTTCAACCGCAGGTTAATCTTTCTAGGGTAAATAAGTGATTTTATTTACCCTATTTTAGCGTTATACGTAGGGTAATTATGATAATCGAGACGGCTAAATCGGATTTTTATGCGTGGACGCAACAGCAATTAAGTTTACTACGTACTCGACAATTTCATAAACTGGACTTGGAAAATTTAATTGAAGAGGTTGAAAGCATGGGGAACTCTGAACTGCGTGAACTAGAATCGCAATTGACGATTTTATTAATGCACTTACTAAAGTGGCAGTATCAACCCGTGTTTCAAACCCGTAGCTGGCTACTCACCATTAAAGAACAGCGCCGTCGTATTCTTAAAAGACTGCAACAAAGCCCTAGTTTAAAAGCTAAATTAGAGAACATTATTACAGATGCTTATGAGTTAGCCAGAGGTGATGCAATGGATGAAACAGGATTAGTGGAATCAACCTTTCCCCTTAACTGTCCGTGGACGTATGTACAAATGGTGGATTCTGCATTTTGGCCAGAGGAAACTCATGAAAACTAAACAAGATTTAACTCCTATTGCGGGCGGTGGTTTATTAGATCGGCGGTTATTTTTAAAAAAAGGGCTGACTTTTTCGGCAGTGGTCTTAAGCTCCGATGCGTTGGCAAACAGCGATCTTATTCGTCCTGAATCGTCAAAAATAGCAGGAAAGCCGTTTTTAAATTATGGCGTACCTTCTGAATATGAACGCCAAACTATTCGCTGGACAATGGCGAATAGCATGGCGGATGGCAATGGGGTTTCATGGACACCCTTGCAAGATTTAGAGGGAATGATTACTCCCAATGGTTTGCATTTTGAACGGCATCACAACGGCGTACCGACCATTGATCCGAAACAACATCAGCTTTTAATTCATGGGATGGTGAATCAATCGTTGTTATTTGAGGTTGAGGATTTATTACGCTATCCAATGACCTCTTTATTTTGTTTTATCGAATGTGGTGGCAATAGTAATGCGGCATGGCGAAAAAAACCGATTCAAACTAAGCTGGGGTATTTTCATGGTATGGCTTCATGCAGCGAATGGACAGGGGTGCCGTTACGTTTGCTCTTAAATGAAGCCAAAATAAAAGGCCGTGCAAAATGGCTCATTGCTGAAGGCGCGGATGCGTCTTTAATGAATATTAGCCTGCCATTGGAAAAAGCATTGGATGATTGCATTATTGCCTTGTATCAAAATGGAGAACGTATCCGCCCTGAAAATGGCTATCCATTACGACTCATCGTACCGGGTTGGGAGGGGGTATTAAATGTTAAATGGTTACGGCGTTTGCATTTGACTAATCGGCCTGTGATGGCACGAAATGAAACCTCAAAATATACCGAATTAATGCCCTCAGGAAAAGCACGACAATTTACCTTTGTGATGGAGGCAAAATCTTTAATTACTCAGCCATCGTTTGGGCATAAATTGGATCGCAAAGGCTTTTATGAAATCAGCGGTTTGGCGTGGAGTGGTCGAGGAAAAATAAAAAAAGTGGAGGTCTCAGCAGATGGCGGCAAAACATGGGCGCAGGCGCAATTACAAGACCCTGTTTTGAGTCGCTGTTTTACGCGCTTTCGGATTCCGTGGCAATGGCAAGGAAAAACCGCTGTCTTAAAAAGCCGTGCGACCGATGAAACAGGTTATGTTCAGCCCGAACGCGATGCACTCATTAAAGCCCGTGGTTCGCATGGGTATTTTCATTACAATGCAATTGTGAGCTGGAAAATTAATCCAGAAGGGCGAATTTCTCATGTGTATGCGTAAGGTTTTATTTTATTTTGCAATATTGATTAGCCCGATGATTCAGGCACAAGACAGTCCACAGTTAGGTCAAAAAGTCTCTCAAAAATTAGTCGAAAAATGGAACAGTAATATTTTCCCCAATGGTGAAGGTTTACCTATTGGCAAAGGTACGGCGGTGTACGGCAAAAAAGTGTATCAACAATATTGCCAGAGTTGTCATGGAACCGATGGCACGGGCGCAAGCGCGGATGAATTGGCAGGCGCACAACACGATTTAACCGATAATCCTCCTGATAAAACCATTGGGACTTATTGGCCTTACGCGACCACCTTGTTTGATTTTACCCGCCGTGCAATGCCGCTTGATAAACCCAATAGCCTCAATACCAGTCAGCTTTATGCCGTCACCGCTTATCTATTATATTTAAATAATATTATTGGCGAAAACGAAATTATGACTGAAAAAACTTTACCTCAAGTGAAAATGCCTAATCGGGATGGCTTTATAAATATTTATAAAAAATAGCGACTTACGGATAAAGGTCTTACCTTATTAAGGTAACTTTTGTAAGGCGGCAATTCGGTCTTCCAAAGGCGGATGCGTCATCATTAATTTTCTCACAGCGCCGCCATTAATGGCAAAAGCGGCTAATTGTGACGGCAAAGGTTTGGCATCGTGTCCCCGTTGTAAGGCTTGTAATGCGCCAATCATGTTTTCTTTGCCTGCTAATTTTGCCCCACCTTCATCCGCTTTAAATTCACGATAACGTGAAAACCACATCACCAGCATTGAGGCTAAAAAGGACAATGCTATTTGCGCCACCATTTGCACCGCATAATAGCCTATACCATGCCCCTTTTCATTTTTAAGGATCACACGATCGACCACATGGCCAATAATCGAAGCAAAGAAATGCACAAAGGTATTCACAACTCCTTGCATTAATGCCATTGTGACCATATCACCGTTGGCAACATGTGAAATTTCATGCCCGATAACCGCTTCTACTTCGTCTGTATTCATGGTTTCGAGTAACCCCGTACTCACTGCGACAAGTGCGCTGTTTTTATTCATGCCTGTGGCAAACGCATTGGCATCAGGGGTTTGAAAATAACCAACTTCAGGCATATCAATCCCTGCTATTTCGGCGTGACGGGTGACGACATCAATCAACCATTGCTCGGTTTCATTTTGAGGTTGCTCAATAATATTCACATTCATGCCGCGTTTTGCAGAGCTTTTAGACATTACTAAGGAAATCAAAGAACCTGATACGCCAATCACCATCGACATAATCAATAATCTATTTAAATTTAAATCAACCCCATTTTCGGCCAAAATAGAGCCAATCCCCAGCATGTTAAACACAAAACTCATAACCGCCATAATAGCGGCATTGGTTGCTAAAAAAAGAAAAATTCGCATCATAATTTGGTGTTTCCTACGTAAAATGGCTAAGGTTTCAGTTTACACTATCTAGGATAGCATTTTACTATAGGCTTTTAACGGCCCCTTTTATTTTTGGAGTGGCTATGCCCATTAAATTTATTTTATTTCTCACTATTATACTCAGCCATAGTGTTTTATATTCCTCGGCACAAGCAGCGTCAAGGTGCCTCCTATTGTTGGGTGAAAAAGACGCTAATATGAGCACGAAAGCCCAAAATTCAACCTATGTTTTTGAAGGCGTGGTTACGGAGGTCACTCCAACGGATATTAACGTAAATGTTACTCAGTATTTTAAAGGCACAGGCAGTAGTACCGTTAAAGTTGCACGAAACCCTACCAATTGCACCAATAGTTTTACGGTCAATCAAACGGGTTTATTTTTTACCGAAGGCACTATGCAGAGTCAATTAAAATTAGTTCATGATGATCAATCTAATTCGTCTAAAGCGATCAATGTCGATAATTTTAATCAAGTAAGCGCTATTAAAAACTGCATGGCACGCTATCAACAAGGGGAATTAATAATTCCATGTATCGTTCATCAAAATACTCAAAAATTTTATAAAGCCAGTTTAAAGACGCTCTCCGCGCCTAAAGCCTTAATTTTTGGTCTCACCAATCTTGCTGAAATTCCACCTGAAAAAGCAGATTGTGTTGCAACTTATAGCAGTGGTAACTTAACCATTCCCTGTATCTCACATGATGGTTCACAAAAAATTTATCAAGCATTTTTAAAAACCACTGATAATGCCAAGGTTCTTAATTTTTCGGTAAAATCCTCTCATATTGTTACAAATATTATTGATTTAGCGATTTTTAACGATAATTTTGATACAGGGAATGCAGGCGCTTCACCTGAACAATGGCAAATAGGCATCACAGGCGAAGGGAATTATCAGTGGCAATTAGAACAAGAATCAAGCGCTCCCAGCGGCGGATTTGTTTTTGCCTTGAAAGGGGAGGGGGATTATGCGTGGGCGGTTAAAAAAGAAACGCAAATTAGCAACGGCTTTGTTGCCACAAAATTTAAAGCTATTTCAGGGGATATTGATCAAGCGGCTGGGCTAATTTGGCGTTGGAAAGATGCAAATAATTATTATGTGGCTCGTGCGAATGCTCTTGAAGATAATATCTCTATTTATTATGTTGAGGATGGGGTTCGTAATACTTTATTTTATGAAGATTTACCCGTAGATACGCCTATTAATCAAAACGTCTGGCGTGATTTACGGGTTGATTTTAAAGACGATAGCTTTAAAGTGAGTTTTGAAGGAAAAGTAATTTTCACTATTAAGGATAAACGAATAGAGGGGG
>JAGLBU010000193.1 GCA_023146575.1 Methylococcales bacterium | reverse complement strand
TTTATTTTAGGGGTTTGAAGGGATGAAAAATTCCGCTGATTTAAACTTTCAGGTCTAAAAGTCAGCATCCGTAACATCAACATTTCAAAACCCATTCGCGCATCAGGCGCTAATTCTAAATCTTTTTGTCCGATCAAACCCATTTGATAATACAGCTGAACTTCTTCCTTAGTCATTAATGCCGCTAATTCCGATAACATTTGCAGATTAAATGCACTGTCTTCAAAATCAGGCATCATTTGCCGTAGCGCAACACGGTGTAATATCTTCAATAATTGCTGTAATACCTCAATAAAATCGACACTTAATGCCGAAATATCATGTATTTTTGTTAACAATTCTTGTGCATTAGCGGACACTAAAGCACGTAATAACGCATCAACAGGTTGCTGATTCACCGTCCCAAGCATGGTACTAACATCTTGTAACGTCACCTGACCTTGCCCAAAAACAATTGCTTGGTCTAATAAACTCAAGCCATCGCGCATACTACCATCGGCTGCGTGTGAAATTAAATTTAACGCCGATGTATCGTATTCAATTTTTTCTTGATCTAAAATAAAGCTCATCTGCGCTTCAATTTGCGCAGGCAATAAGGCTTTTAAATTAAATTGTAGGCATCGAGATAATACCGTTACAGGGATTTTTTGTGGATCAGTGGTTGCTAGTAAAAATTTAACGTGCGGCGGCGGCTCTTCTAGCGTTTTTAATAAGGCATTAAAGCTGTGCGTGGATAACATATGCACTTCATCAATTAAATAAACCTTGTAACGACCTTGGTTAGGCGCATATTGAGCGTTATCTAATAAATCGCGCGTATCTTCAACTTTAGTACGGGAGGCGGCATCAACTTCAATCAAATCCATAAAACGACCTTGATTAAAATCTTTACAAATCGCACATTGTCCACACGGATTAAAATCTTTTAAATTTTCACAATTAATAGCTTTGGCTAAAATTCGGGCAATCGTGGTTTTACCAACGCCACGCGTCCCTGTAAACAAATAGGCATGATGTAAGCGCTGATGTTGCAAAGCATTTGCGAGAGATTTTGTAACATGCTCTTGTCCAACACAATCGTTAAAATTTTGAGGACGCCATTTTCGAGCAAGAACCTGATAAGCCATAGAAGACTCTAAGGGGAAAGGAAAGGATAAAAATTGGGTGGAAACTGTGCCAGCGACACCTCGGCACACGAATCTGCTGCTACCGTTGCTTCCTTCCGGATCTGGCGGAGTTAACAGCGTATCGTTGCGAGAGAACCGACACAGTAACCATAACGTTGTTTTAGTATATTTATGCTAAAACAGCTGATCATTATGAGGTATTTAAAAAAAAATTCAAGCTAAAATTATAAATAAATTCTATCTAAAACTAAAAACACCGTATTTTTTAATAGTAAGTCTTCGTAAATCAAGGTCTTTTTTTCATTATCATCAAAACAAAATGCTATTATAAGAAAATTATAAAGGTTACTTTGAAAAATTATGAGTGTAACGCTGATACATAATCCAAACTGCAGTAAATCAAACAAGACGCTACAGCTTCTTCGTGATAATGGCGTTGAACCTACTATTATTGACTATTTAAGTGATCCCTTAACCACTAAGCAACTTAGTAATATTTTGCAACTATTAGCCTTAAAACCCCACGAATTTATACGAAAAAAAGAATCCGCCTATCACTCATTAAAACTTGAAGAAGCATCATTGCCTGATGAGGCACTCATACAAATTATGATAGCCAATCCAATGTTAATTGAGCGTCCGATTGTATTAAGTAAAGGTAAAGCGGTTATAGGTCGGCCACCCGAACTTGCCCTCACGATTTTATAGCTTATTAATAAATATTACTCATGAAATCATCTCACTTTTATTACATGGCGCTAACGGGATATTTTGGACTGTTTTTTTTATTAATGCTTTGGTATACCGTCCTAGCACCGTCACTTTTTTTCCCTGTTACACTGTCGTTGCTCATCATGATAACGCCTTTATTATTACCGTTAAGAGGGGTACTTCATGCTCGACCAAAAAGTTGCGCATGGGCGGCTTTTTTAAGTTTATTATATTTCACGCATGGCTCGATTGAAGCCTATGTTGATCCTGAACATCGCTTCCTTGCAATTGCAGAAATTATTTTTAGTTTATTGCTTTTTCTGGGGGCAAGTTTTTATTTACATGCGTTAAAAAAGCAACCGAAATCATGAGTATTCAATTTCCACTTGAATTTGAATTTCAAGCCAATCATGGCTTTGATACCTTTTTCCCTGCCTCAAATCACGAGGTTATTAAACAACTTCAAGCACTGGTGACGGGAACGGGCGAGCAACAATTTTTTTTAAGTGGCAACAAATCATTAGGGAAAAGTCACTTATTACAAGCATGTTGCCAACTAGCACATACTGAGGGTCAACACCCTTTCTATTATCCCTTTGAGCCTAAGCGACTTCCCCCATTATCACTCTTTGAAGATTTAGAAACCGTTGAATTAGTTTGCCTTGATAATATTGACAATATATTAGGTCATCTGGATTGGGAGCAAACCTTTTTAAACTTCCTAAATCAACAACTCGAAACTAATAACCGACTTATTCTTGCCTCAGGCACCCCATTAGATGAAATCGAAATAAAACTGCCTGATCTTAAAAACCACCTCCATAACTACCTCATATTATCATTAAGCCCTTTGGAACAAGATGAAATTATTGCCGCGTTAATTCACAAAGCGCGCTATATGGGCATTACCCTTACTCAAAAAGCAGGGCGGTTTTTAGTCACACATTATGCGTCTGACTTACCTTCCATGTGGGTTTTATTAGAACAATTAGATAAGGCCACTTTATCGGCACAGCGTAAATTAACCATCCCCTTTTTAAAACAACTTCTCGAATAATAACCTTTCAAATGTATTTAAATTATTAATTTATACTGCACATCTTAAAAAAATCGCGTAAAATGTGCCGATTAATTTTTAGTTATTGTTTATAAGGAACCTACCAATGGTACGCATTCGTCTTTCTCGTGGTGGCGCAAAAAACCGCCCATTTTATCATATCGTTGTTACAGACAGTCGAAACAGTCGTGACGGTCGTTATATTGAACGCCTTGGTTTTTTCAACCCCTTTGCAAGTGGAAGTGAAGAACGCATTCGTTTAGATACTGATCGTTTTTCTCATTGGAAATCACATGGTGCTCAAGCGTCTGACCGTGTTGCAAAATTAATTAAAGACCATAAAAAAGCACAAGCTGAAACGGTCGCGGCTTAAGATAAGTCATAATAAAACATGATTACCCTCGGTAAAATATCAGGTGTTTTTGGAGTACAAGGTGCGCTAAAAATTTTCTCTTTTACGCATCCAAATGAAAACATTCTAAACTATCCTACTTGGATTTTAGAAAAAGACGACAAACAGACAGAAGTAATAGTAGTACGAGGAAAACGACAAGGTAAAGCTATTGTTGCTCGGCTAAAAAATATTTCAGACAGAGATGAAGCGCTGACACTGGTTGGAAGCGAAATTAAAATTCATAAATCATCACTACCAGCCACTGAAAAAGATGAATACTATTGGCATGATTTGATTGGCTTAAATGTTGAAACCTTAGAAGGAATTGTATTAGGTAAGGTTGATTCTATCCTTGAAACAGGGGCAAATGATGTCCTAATTGTGAAAGGTGAAAAAGAATGTCTTATTCCTTTTTTACAACCTCAGGTTATTGTTAATATCAACCTTCAAACAGGTCTTATGCGTGTTGATTGGGATTCTGATCTTTAATGCATTTTGATGTTATCAGCTTGTTTCCTGAAATGGTCATACAAGCGGCGTCTTATGGCGTGACAGGCAAGGCAATTGAAAATAAAATAGTTGGCTTATCCGCATGGAACCCTAGAGATTACACTACTGATAAGCATCGTACCGTCGATGCAAAACCTTATGGTGGTGGTCCTGGTATGGTCATGAAATACCAACCTTTAGCGGATGCGGTTACAAGCGCTAAAAATAGTCAAAACTGTCAAAATAAAAAAGTCGTTTATCTGTCACCACAAGGAAAAGTACTTAATCAGGCGTTATTATCTTCTATAACCGATGACACAGAACAATTAATCTTAGTTTCTGGGCGCTATGAAGGCATTGATGAACGATTTATTGAAACCATCTGTGATGAAGAATGGTCCTTAGGGGATTATATTATTAGTGGTGGTGAACTTGCCGCTCTAGTCGTTATTGATGCGGTGACTCGATTATTGCCTGATGTTTTAGGCGATGAAAATTCTGCCAAACAAGATTCATACAGTGATGGACTTTTAGAATTTCCCCACTACACACGACCTGAAAAATTAAACCAAGGGAATGTCCCTGAAATATTGTTAAGTGGAAACCATGCTGAAATAGCACGCTGGCGTACAAAACAAGCTTTAGGGCGAACATGGCAAAAACGTTCCGATTTATTAAAACATAACAAATTAACAACCATCGAGCATGGCTTGTTAGAAGAATTTAAACGTGAAGTACAATTAAGGTATCGTAATGAGTAATATTATTAAAGAAATAGAACAAGCACAGCTAAAAAAGGATATTCCAATCTTTAACCCAGGTGATACGGTTGTCGTTCAGGTTAAAGTAAAAGAAGGCGAACGCGAAAGATTGCAAGCCTTTGAAGGGGTTGTGATTGCCAAACGTAACCGTGGTCTTAATTCAGCCTTCACCGTTCGAAAAATTTCTTATGGTGTAGGAGTTGAGCGAGTTTTTCAAACACACAGCCATATTATCGGCAGTATTGAGGTAAAACGTCGTGGTGCAGTACGTCGCGCTAAACTGTATTATTTACGCAACTTAACAGGACGTGCCGCTCGAATTAGAGAAAAACTTTAACACTAATTGTGGTTCTTTGAAGTCTACCCCTTTGAGTTTTAAAATTTACTTTACCTGAAAAGAAAATACTTTTTGACTCAAAGGCTTGCTATCTTGTTGCTGATAACTGCTCGCCACTTGCGCTAACGATGAAACCGACAGTGCACCTTCTTTCGGTTCCAAGGTCGAAATCAATTTATCTCTCGCCGCCAAACACATTACCTGCTCTGTTACATTATTCATAGATAAAGCAATCTCATGTGCTTTGTTTTGTTCAATAATTCCAACAGGCTCATTGGCAATTATATAATCACTGGCTTGATGTTTATTTGGAAAAATCTTCCAAATATAACCCTCATAATTTTGATAAAAACAGTGCATATGTGCATCCCCTGAAACTTTCGCTTTAAATTTTAAAACATCGTTCAAGTGAAAATTTTCTTTAGCAGACATAATCTCAACATCCAGCGGTTCTTTAGATTTCACTACAGGCAGCGCCGATGAAACCACGCTATTACTTTGGGCTTTTTCTAAACGTTCTTCTTTTTCATCATCAGTTTGTTGATAGGTTGACTCCAAACACTCTCTGAAAGGCACTTTGGCTAATTTACCCAGCACTTCCAATGTGTTTAACTGTAATAAGGTTCTAATTGCTTGATGCATCCCTTCACTTTCATCAAATGAAAAATTTAAAAATACCCCAGCACTTTTAATTCTTCCCCCTAAATCACCCGCAACCCCTTGTCGATAAACCGCAATCGAATTTGAGCTTCCAACGCCGTTTAAGACTTCAAAATTTGCTGTATGAACAATATTCATATCCAACGAAATAATTGAAACCATATCGTCTTTACTCACCCCAAAATCGGCATCACGAAGACTAACACTGGCCGCCGCGCCCCCTGAAATAACATTTTTATCCACCTGACTAATAGCACCAATAATTTTATAATCGGGGTAATTAACCATTTTTAAAGCCGCTTTACCTTTATTCCAACGACTATAGGTTTTGAGATACTCCTCAAATAAAACAGGATGACTTTTTGAAATACCTAATTGTTCTAAAAATTGCGTTGTGGGTAAAGAAGGTAAGTCTATAAACCGAAAAACATTACTTTCTAATTGACTCACTGTATTAATCAACATATCACGCCCACTTAACAAACTAATATCTTTTCCCGCATGATTTGGTATTCCTTCAGAGGTCACATAAATAGGCTTTAGCTGCGCCTTAAGTAATAAGCGATCAAAACATTGTAAAGTCGTATGGAAATGAGTGATATTTTTAACTGGCAACGTTTTAGGTTGATAAAGTTTATACGCTTCCTTAGGGTTTGCACACGCTCCAAGGAGTAAGGTTAATAAACTAACACTCATAATATTTATAATTTTAGACTGCATGACACTATCCATTTGAAGGGTAAAATAAAAAGGCGCTGAGACCAGCCCTGCAAAAACACATTCAAGATGGATTTTAAAAAGTTATTAATTCTCTTCACCACTTTTTGTCTATTTAAGCTTTTTTTAATTATCAAAAAAATCAGATTACCCACTTAAAGTATATCTTTTTTAAT
This sequence comes from Methylococcales bacterium, assembly GCA_023146575.1. Classification (GTDB taxonomy): domain Bacteria; phylum Pseudomonadota; class Gammaproteobacteria; order Methylococcales; family Methylomonadaceae; genus WTBX01. Next base: position 1,089 of record JAGLBU010000193.1, on the reverse strand, counting down.
TTTTTTACTATAAATAATAAATCGTGATTACGCTCACATTTGCAGCATTTGCACTTCAATAAAAAAAACATTACTATAGACTTTAATCTATCAATAAAACCTAATTCAGAAATAATTCAATATAGAATGCAAAAAATAGAAAAACCATATTTTGTGGTGAATTCTCATCTTGAATAAATAGACATCCATCATAGATGTAGGGGAGAGTAATGAATATAAAAAATATACTAGCGGTAATGGCTCTAGGATTATGTATACAAACCGCTCAAGCACGTGTTGCGTTGTTGATAGGGAATGATAATTACAACGATAAAATATTCCCTGAGCTGGATCAAGCAGTGAATGATACCGACCGATTAGCCAATAAACTCAAAATGTTAGGCTTTACCGTTATTCAAAAAGAAAACCTTAGTTTTGAAAAAATGCGTGAAGCGATTCGTGAATTTAACGAAGCGTTACAAAAAAATAACGAAGTAGGATTGTTTTATTATGCAGGTCACGGAATGCAAATTCAGGGTGATAATTATTTAATCCCCATCAAAGCCCATATTAGTCGTGAATTTGAGGTTAAAACCGAAGCCGTTAACACCGAGCTCGTTTTAAATGCTATGTATGACGCTAAAACTAAAATCAATTTAGTCATTTTAGATGCGTGTCGTGATAATATCTTTTCAAGCCGTGGTGCCAGCCGTGGTTTAGCCAATATCGCTCGTAAAAACACCTTTATCGCCTACGCTACCCAGCCAAATGAATCGGCAGAAGACGGTACTTTCATGGATTTTTTATCCAATAGAATTACCGAAAAACTCTCTATCGACCAAATGTTTAAAAAGGTTATCAATGATGTTCGGGAGCAAACAGGCGGTATGCAGGTCCCCTCTTTTACCTATAATTTATTAACCGATTTTTATTTTAATCCCCCCGAAAAAACAGTGACCGCATTTGCTCCTATGCAAATACATCCTTCACGGATAAATATTAAACCAAAGAAAAAAAGACAGGCTTTATTACCTTCTAGTCCTATTGTTTCTAAATTAGTCGCGCCATTACCCCTTGAATCATGCTTAATGATTGAACCTGAAATGGTCA
>JAGLBU010000192.1 GCA_023146575.1 Methylococcales bacterium | reverse complement strand
TATATGGAAGGCTATGTGTATCGCTTTAAAAATATTCCGCTGTATATCCCCGCTGGGCATGGCATTGTCTATTTAACCGCAGTGGCACTAGGGCGCTCAGGCTTATTTCAACGCTATGCGCGACAAATTTCGATGTTGGTGATTTTTATTGGCGGAATTTGGACGATTCGGGGCGTAAGCCCTTTTGTGGAACGTGCGGATACCATCGGCTTATTTTTATTTATTATTTTCTTAAGTTGTCTTTATAAAGGCCGCTCACCGATGGTTTATTTGGGGGCATTTTTTATTACCTCATGGCTCGAGTTAGTTGGTACAGAGGCTGGCACGTGGGCGTGGGTGGAAATTGATCCTGTCACAGGTTTATCGCAAGGCAATCCGCCCAGTGGTATTGCTGCATGGTATTGTTTGGTGGATGCGGTGGCAATGGGGGCGGCAAAACCTCTGCTTGATTATGCGAATAGTTTTTATCAGCAATATTTACGCAATTTTGTGTGTAAATTTCAAGATTGAATCGGCATCACCACTAAAAATAGTGTTTTTTTATCAAAAGTTACGGAGTGTAAAACCGTACCTTTATCGGCGATGGTTTCAGCATCCGTAGTAATTAGTTCACGTTTGGCTTTGCCTAAATAGTGGGTGCGTGCAATCACCTCTTGTCCTGTGTAACAGCCTTTATCAAAACTAATACCGCCGAATTTTTCGACGTTGAGCATTTGCGGAATATAACGTTCACTGCTGTCTGGCGTTAACCATGCTAACCCTGCTTGTAGGTCGAAATAATGCCAACGCTTGCTGGTTTGAAATAGAAAGCCTTCATTCAGTTTTTCAAAGCAAAAATCAATCACTTTTTCCACAGAACTAATCATTAAATAACGCGACTGGGGTAATTTAATGAAATCGCCTTGACGTGAAAAATTATCTTGGGCTAAATCTACTTCGGAGACACCTAAAAGACATAATTCAGCGCTGACATTTTTTAAGTGTACCTTCGAACGCATGATATACATCTGTAATTTTTTTTGTACTTTTTCCAATAACGCCTGCGGTAATAGAATTAAAAAATGATCGTCTTTTTTTAAAATTAACAAGGTTGAAATAACCTGCCCTTTTGCGTTGCAAAATGCAGTAAAAAAACTGTTTTGAGGGCTTAGTTTTTTAACATCACAGCTTAATTGACCTTGTAAAAAAACGGTGGCATCTGATCCTGTCACACGTAAGATCGCAAGCTGATCAATTTGATATAAGGTTTGGGTGGCTATCTTTAAAAGGACAGCAGGGTGTTGATGTAAAAAATCTTGCCAAGTCGGGTTCATAAAAAGGTTTTAAGTGCATTATTCGAGGTAACCAGTATAAAATAATCTGCTTAAAATCAACACTATTACCTGTGGTAACTATGGCGATACCCCCTTTAAAAACCTCTGAATTTAGCCGACTTGATCGTGCTTTTGCCAATTTTTTAACCCAACGCAGTCAATTGTTGGTCGAACAAAAACCAGTATTTAATCAATTGGTCGCACAGCTTTCATTTGAACAATCCCAAGGGCATACCTGTTTACCATTGAATACTGAAGAGCTGGCAATTGTTTTAACCTCAGGGTTAGCGTTGTCTGTTGATAAGAATACTGGCGTAGAGGTTCACCCTCAGCCTTTAGTCGTGCAATCAAACTGTTTATATACCCATCGTTATTGGTTTTATGAAGCGCGATTGGCGGATCAAATTAAACAGCGTTTAAAAATTAATTATTCAAATAATAATTTAGCGGCAGCATTGGATCACTATTTTCCTGCCATAGACAATGAAAGAGACTGGCAAAAAGAAGCGGCTAAAAAAGCCCTAACTCAAGCTTTTACGATCATTACAGGCGGGCCTGGGACGGGTAAAACCACCACGGTGATTAAAATTTTAGCGTTATTGCAACACTTAAATGGCAAGCAATTAAAAATTGCCTTAGTCGCACCAACAGGAAAAGCGGCGATGCGGTTGCAAGAGTCCATTGGTTTTAGCAAGCATGGATTAGAGTGTGATGAAGCGATTAAACAGGTGATTCCTGAACAAGTCACCACGATACACCGTTTATTAGGCGCAAAGCCGCCACCCTCGCCATATTTTAAGCATCATGCAAATAATTTATTGCCCTATGATGTGGTTGTGATAGATGAAACCTCTATGGTGGATGTAGCGTTAATGAGTAAATTAGTCGATGCTTTATCGGTAAAAACACGTTTAATTTTATTGGGCGATAAAGATCAACTGGCTTCGGTGGAATCGGGTTCGGTGTTAGCGGATTTAACCGAGAGTTTAGGCAATTATTCAACCGAACTTTTAAAATCACACCGTTTTGGGGGAGAAATTAAAGCACTCGCAAGCACCATTAATCAGCAGCAATCATCAAAGGCATGGCAATTATTACAAGAGGGTGAGGATGTTGGTCTTTTTAAAGGGGATTTAATTGCTTACGTGGCGGATAAATATAAACAGTATTTGAGGTTAATTACCCAAAAAGCGGATTTTAAGGATATTTATAGTGCGTTTAACGACTTTCAGGTGTTATGCTCAAATCGTCAAGGGACGAATGGGGTAAATAACATTAATTATTTAGTGGCAAAAGCATTAAATTTATCAGGACAGTGGTATCAAGGACGACCCATTATGGTGATGGAAAATAATCCCGCAACAGGGCTTTATAATGGGGATATTGGTTTGTGTCTTTATTGGAACGATAAATTGATGGTGCATTTTTTAAGCAGTGATGGCTCGGTTAAAAGGATGCTTCCTAGTCGGCTGCCAAAATCTGAAACCGTGTTTGCAATGACGATTCATAAAAGTCAAGGTTCTGAATTTAAAGAAGTTTTAGTTGCATTGCCTGAGATATTAAACCCTATTTTAACCAAAGAATTAATCTATACAGGCATTACTCGTGCAAAAAAAACCATTAAAATAGCGACCAATAAATCAGTTTTTCAAGCAGCCATTATGCATAAGGTTCAGCGTTATGGGGGCTTAAAGGTTCGTATTGAGGCTAGTTTCTAATACCGATGCCTTTACTGAGCATCCATAGGCTTAACGAGATTAAAAAGATGATAAAGCCAATAATTCTGGCGAGAGCAAGCTCTACGGTAATATCACTGACTCCGATAAAGCCATAGCGAAAACTATTGACCATATATAAAATAGGATTCGCTAAAGAGATTTTTTGCCAAATTTCGGGCAACATAGACACCGAATAAAAGACCCCTCCTAAATAATTAAGCGGGGTTAAGATGAAATTTGGAATCAAGGAAATATGATCGAAACTTTCTGCGAGCATGGCGTTAATAAACCCTGCTAAGGCAAACAGGGTCGCAGTCAAGCAAGCCGTTAATAAGATTATAAATAAGCTATGAATTTCTACTTTATCCACAAACATAAGTGAAATAAGGGTCACAACCCCACCGACAAGGAGACCGCGTAAAATACCGCCACTAAGATACCCGACCAATATTACCCAGTTAGGCACCGGTGCAACTAACAGTTCTTCCACATGGCGCTGAAATTTTGTCGAATAAAAAGACGAGGAAACATTGGCATAAGAGTGACTAATGACCGACATTAAGATCACGCCAGGAATAATATATTCCATATAGCTAACCCCATTAATCGTACCAATTCGATCACCAATTAAACGCCCAAAAATAAGAAAATATAAGGAAGTAGTGATCGCAGGCGGTAATAATGTTTGTGGCCAGATACGTAAAAACCGATGAACTTCTTTGTATACGATGGTATAAAGGGTTGTTGAGGTGCTCATTGAACAATATCCATAAATAATTGCTCTAGGCGGTTGGATTTATTTTTGAGGCTTTTAATTTGGATATTATGCATCGATAACTCTTCAAATAATTGATTTAAGGTATTCTTTTTAGGGATAGCAACATTTAAAACTTTTTCAGACGATAACTCAAATTTGTAGCCTTTAATATCGGGGGCTTTTAGGAGAGGGTTTGCTAAATCTAATATAAAATGATTAACGTTAATATAACTTAATAGTGTCGCCATATCGGAGTTTTCGACGATCATGCCTTCATGAATAATAGCAATATTACGGCATAAACTTTCAGCTTCTTCTAAATAATGGGTGGTTAAAATGATGGCAGTGCCTTGCTCATTCACTTCTTTCATCATTTCCCACATTGAGCGCCGAATTTCGATATCTACCCCTGCGGTGGGTTCATCTAAAATAAGTAACCGAGGAGAATGAATTAAGGCGCGGGCAATCATCACTCGACGTTTCATGCCACCTGATAAACGCCTAGAAATAGTATGGCGCTTATCCCACAGGTACATTTGTTTTAAGGATTTTTCGGCGAGAACTTTAGCCTTTTTTTTAGGGATGCCATAATAGCCTGCATAAATCAGTAAAATATTCTCAACGGTTTCAAATAAATTAAAGTTGATTTCTTGCGGGACCAGCCCTAAACAGCGTTTAGCTTCACGGTTTTCGGTGTCAATATCATGCCCAAAAATGCTAACATGCCCTGAAGTTTTATTAATAAGGGAGCTAATAATCCCGATTGCGGTGGATTTTCCAGCGCCATTAGCCCCTAATAAAGCAAAGAAATCGCCTTCTTCAACCTCAAGATCTATTCCTTTTAAGGCTTCAAATCCATTACCATAGGTTTTTGTTAAATTTTGTAGAGAAAGTGCATTCATTGATTAATAAAAATTAAGGTAAAGTGAGTTTAGTATAAATTAACGTTATAATTTTATCAGTTTAATTTTCAGTAATGACTAATATAGGATAATTTCTCGTGATACAAAATAGACCTGATATCGTGGCCGCTGTGGATTTAGGCTCGAATAGCTTTCATATGATCGTATGCAGTTTTAAAAAAGGTAAACTGAAAGTTATTGATCGACTGAAGGAAATGGTTCGCCTTGCCTCAGGGCTTGATGAGGATAATAATCTTGATTTTGAAACCCAAGCACGAGCGTTAGTGTGTCTGAAACGTTTTGGGCAGCGAATGCAGAATTTTCCCCCCAATAGTGTGCGTATCGTCGGGACAAATACCTTAAGAATGGCGACAAATTCGCGTGAATTTTTAATCAAAGCAGAACAGGCCTTAGGCTATCCTGTCGATATTATTTCAGGCATTGAAGAGGCACGGTTAATTTATCAAGGCGTTGCCCACAGCTTAAGTTCACACGCAAAATTGCGTTTTGTGATGGATATTGGGGGCGGTAGTACCGAGTATATTATTGGTCATGACGATCAGCCGCGAATCAAAGAAAGCCTCAATATGGGCTGTGTGACCGTGAGTCAGAAGTTTTTTAAAAATAAAGAAATTTCTAAAAAATCCCTGCGGCAAGCGATTTTATTTGCCGAACAAAAGCTGGATGCGTATCAAGGACGGTTTGCTTATACTCAATGGGATGAAGCCATCGGTGCGTCGGGGTCTTTAAAAATCATTGGCAAAGTGTTAGCGGCAAAAGAATGGAGTAATAATGGCATTACCTTAGAAGGTTTAAAAAAGTTAATTGAGCATATTCAAACCTGTAAACATGTTGATGAATTAAACTTACCTGAATTAAGCGATGAGCGCGCCCCTGTTTTTCTAGGCGGAGTCGCGATTATTTATGCCACCTTTAAAACCCTTGGTATTCAACAAATGACCATTTCAGATGGGGCGTTACGCGAAGGCGTGGTACATGATTTATTAGGTCGTCTTTACGATCATGATATTCGTTCTAAGACGGTAACAGCGTTGGCAAAAAATTATCATACCGATGAACGGCATGGGGAAAATATTAAGAAAACGGCGCATTATATATTGCAGCAACTTGAGCCGAGTCAAACTCAAGATGATCGAAAAATGGTGGCACAATTTTTAAGTTGGGCGGCAGAATTACATGAAATTGGTCATGATATTGCCCATAACGCCTATCATAAACACAGTGCTTATATTATTCAGTATGCTGATTTAGCGGGTTTCTCTCGTCAAGATCAAGTGTTGTTATCCGCCTTAGTTCGAGGGCATCGAAAAAAGTTTTCAGAAGCGGCTTTTAAAGATTTACCCAAGCCGTGGCAGCAATATGCGCCATTATTGACTATAATTTTAAGGTTGGCGGTGATTTTACACCGAAACCGCCACACCTTGAGTTTGCCCGATTTTGAGATAAAACGGGATAAAAAACAAATTAAATTAAATTTTCCTAAAAATTGGTTGTCACAGTTTCCTCTAACAGACGCTGACTTACAATTAGAAGCGGAGTATTTACACCATGCAGGTTATAAATTAAATTATCATTAGCGATGAAAATTGGCTTACGGATTTTATTTTTTTGTTTTGATGCCCCGATCATTTTTTTCAGTGTTTTATTGCTGTTAATGATTGAAAGCACCCCTAGTCTCAAGATTCCCTACTCGATTGAAAAAAGTGAAATTCGCAACGTTAAAGCCATGTTTCGGTCGGTGCATAATCGCCCTGATAAAATAAAAACACTGAGCTTTAGTCAGAAAAATTTAAATAATATTGTTAATTATTTTTTAAAACGCTATCTGCAAGTAGCGACTGATTTAACACTTAACAACAATGAGTTAGGGGTGAAAATTTCGTTAAAGCTGCCCAAAAATATGTGGGGCGATTATCTTAATGTGCGTGTTGATCTTTATCATCGTCCAAATAAATTATTGCAAATTAAACACTTAAGCTTTGGGCAGATTAAAGTAGCGGATGAGTTTTCACAGGCATTATTGGAATTTGCATGTCGTTATTCTAAGGTAAAAAAAGTCTATGAGGCTTATGATAAAACCATCAAGCAGGTGGTCATAAAACCTAATACTTTAATGGTTAAATACGATTTTAAATCGCTCACCTATACCGATTTTTTAATTTCCTTATTAACCGAAGACCAACAATCGTTATGGTTTTATCAACAAGCGGTTAACCGAGCACTTAAAGAGCATGATAAAAAGTTTCGTTTATCGTTAAAAGAATTACTACAGCCGTTATTTAAAATCGCGTACCAACGTTCCACTTTAGACACGGCTATTGCTGAAAATAAACGGGTTATTATTGTGGTGAGCCGCTATGTCAATGGCGTAGAAATCCAGCGCCATGTCCCCTCTGAAATCACCTACTACCCAACTTTTTTATATCAACGCACGGATATTGCCAAGCATTTTATGACCTCGGCCTTATTAACCGTGATTGGAACTGGCTCTATTGCAACGTTATTAGGGCAAGAAAAAGAAATAAGAGACGCTAAAATTGGCAGTGGCTTTAGTTTTATTGATTTAGCAGGTGATAGAGCGGGTATTTATTTTGGAAAGATGCTGACACAAAGCCCTGAAAGTGCGAGACGATTGCAAAAGTTGATGTCTGAAATTAAAGATTACAAGGC
>JAGLBU010000191.1 GCA_023146575.1 Methylococcales bacterium | reverse complement strand
CAACGAATTCGCGCCTTACCGATTTATGTCAATCAAGACAGCCCCAACAAAGTGCTGGGGTTGTCTTTAAACTAGACTATTTTTTAGCCTTCATCGGGGCTGAGAAAGTATAAACATAATCATTATCTTTCATGGGTTGATGACAACCATAGCAGGTTTTAGCTTTGGCTTCTGGGTGCATTTCAAGCTTGCCATTAACCCAATGCCCATAACCCCAACCACCTGTACTGGCATATTTTTTACTATCTTTAATCATAGCTTCTGCGGCGGAAAACTCTGCGGGAACAATGGCGGCTCCCCAGTTTGGATGGGTTCTTTCTTTCCAAACTACTTTAGCGATAATTGAGCCTTCTGGCCACGGTTTTGTTTTATTTTCGCGTGAGGCTTTAATCGCAATATCATTGCCTAAAATAGCCCGTAAGGTGTTTTTATCATTTCGGTGTGAAACCGATAATACTCGCCAGTCAACATATTCATTAAGCTTAGGACTGCTTGGTTCTGCAAATGTGTTTGCTGAAAAAGACAAACTCCCTAATGCAACCGTCATCGCGATGGCTAAAAGATGATTTTTTTTCATGATAATTCTCTTTAAATATAATAAAAAATTTGTTGTTTATCTGCGCAAATGAAACGTGTTTATTTTTTTATCGCGGTTCGGTGTGCCAGATAAAATAGTAACGCGCCCACGATAATCATAGGTACGGATAATATTTGCCCCATTGTCACCCAGTCTAGGGCTAAATAGCCTATATGCGCATCGGGTAAACGAAAAAATTCAACAAAGAATCGAAAACCGCCATAAAAAAACAGCACTAAACCGGTTGCCGCCATTGTAGGTCGTTGTTTTTGGGTATAAAGCCACATAATTATAAACAAGACTAAGCCTTCTAAAAAAGCCTCGTAGAGTTGGGAGGGATGTCGTGGTAACGCCCCTGCATTTGGGAACACCATGCCCCACGAAGCATCGGTGACCCGCCCCCATAATTCGGCATTGATAAAATTTCCAATACGCCCTAACCCTAAGCCAATGGGTACAAGGGGCGCTAATATATCGGTTAATTGTAAAAGTGTACAGTCTTGTTTTTTGGCAAAAAACCACATAGCGCCAAAAACGCCTAGCATTCCACCATGAAAAGACATGCCACCTTCCCATATTTTAAATAAAATTAAAGGGTTATCTAAAAATAGGGCAAAATTATAAAATAGAATATAGCCAAAACGTCCGCCTAAAATGACCCCTAATGCCCCGTAATAAACCAAATCCTCAATGGCATCAGGTTTTATAGGCGAGTAAGCCGCTTTTGCACGATATTGTCCTAAAAAATAGACACCTGCAAAGCCTAGCAAGTACATTAAGCCATACCAATGGACTTTTACCATGCCTAAGTCTAGTGCAACAGGATCAATATTAGGATAAATTAACATTGTTATACGTCCAAATTGCTGACATCTAACGCATTTTTAACAATAAAATCCCGTCTTGGCTCAACTTCATCGCCCATCAGTGTCGTAAAAATTTCATCGGCGGCAATGCCATCTTCAATGGTTACCTGTAATAATCGGCGGGTATTATTATCTAAGGTCGTTTCCCATAATTGATC
>JAGLBU010000190.1 GCA_023146575.1 Methylococcales bacterium | reverse complement strand
GCATTCGCCATTTCGGGGGTTCCATACGCAATATTTTTGGCAGTATGAGCAAGTTTAAGCGTATGAGTGTGTCGCCAAATTTCAGGGCAATGCACATGAACCACCGCTTGTATGGTTTTATTTTGCGTATAAACACTGGCATGGGTCAAGGCTTCGGATGAGGGTTTACACTGTCCTTGTGAATGAATTTGATTGTTTGCTAAACACACTGAGGTCACTAAGGCATAATGTTCAGGTTTTAAATAGGCTAAATGCCCCGTTTGTGTACCTGTAATCACAAAGCCCTTGGTATTATCTCGCCGACTAATATTGCCAAAGCCATAACCGTCATAACGATTTTGATCTTGCCCCATCATCTGAAGCTGACAAAAAATAGACCGCCACGCATTTATTTCAGTTGATAATGGGCTGAGGCTTAAGGTTTGTTGCGTATGCTGACATTGATATTTTATAACCCCTTCTTGCTCGCTCATCGTTGCCAGTTTCCTGATTTACCGCCGTCTTTTTGTAATAAACGCACGTTGTTTATTTCCATACCACGGTCAACCGCTTTACACATATCATAAATCGTCAATAAACTGATTTGAGTGGCACAAAGAGCTTCGATTTCGACCCCTGTTTGTCCTGTGGTTTTTACCGTAACTTGACAAACAATTCGGTTTTTTTCAGGTTCAGGCGTTAAGGCAATATCCACATGGGTTAAAGCTAAAGGATGACACAAAGGGATTAAATCAGCGGTTTTTTTGGTCGCCATAATCCCTGCAATCCGTGCGATTCCTAACACATCACCTTTTTTATGCGAGCCTTCCATAATCATGGCTAAGGTTTCATTTTTCATGCGGATAATGCCTTCTGTGATCGCAATGCGCTGGCTTATGGCTTTGTCACCCACATCCACCATGTGTACGTTTCCCTCATCATTAAAGTGTGTTAATTGTGTCATTGCTTGAGTGTGTTTTAAAATAATCGGCTATTATCTAAGTTTTTACCCTGTGAGTGTGAGTTTATGTCGATTACCGTGCGTTATTTTGCCAGCTTAAGCGAGGTTTTAAATAAATCTGAAGAAAAATTAGAAACGACTACAGCGCTTGATATTAAGGAGGTTTGGAATCAATTGAATCCCGATAAAATCATGCCAAATAATACGTTAGTGGCGATTAATATGGCGTATGTGGAAATGGGTCAAACGGTACAGATAGATGATGAGTTAGCATTTTTCCCACCTGTTACGGGCGGGGCATTATGAAGATTAAAATTATTGAAGCTGAATTAAATCCGTGGCAAGAAATGGAACATTATCAAGCCAATATGACCACCTTATCGGGTAAATTTGGGGCAACTAATATTTTTGTTGGCACCATGCGGGATTTTAATGAAGGCGATGTGGTCACAAGTATGACTTTAGAGCATTATTCAGGCATGACCGAAAAACAATTAGCCAAAATCATCGAAAAAACCGAACAGCAGTACGCTATTTTAGATGTATTGTTAATTCACCGCGTGGGATTGTTATTACCAAACCAACCGATTGTCTTAATTGCGGTGTGGGCGGTACATCGGGGCGATGCCTTTGATGCCTGTCGAAATATTATGGAGGCGTTAAAATCGTCTGCGCCTTTTTGGAAAAAAGAAAATTTAATCGAAGGCAGTCGATGGGTGACAAAAAATACCCAAGGCTATCAAACTTAAATGACTAGCCCATTTTTAAAGCCTCTGTTATTGGGTATGGCGTTGAGTTTTTTTTACACGTCTTTACAGGCAGAATTACCGACTAAAATTCATTTGCCTGATTTGGGTGATTCCAGTGGACGTTTGATTTCACCCATTCAAGAACAAGCGTTAGGCGCGGCCTTTTTTAGAAGTCTGCAAGCGCAATTAACCTTGAATGAGGATTTGGAAATTACGCATTATATTCAGTCAATGGGACAGCGATTAGTCGCAAAATCGGATAATCCTGCCGCGCCATTTCATTTTTTTGTCGTATTAGATAAACGGATTAATGCGTTTGCAGGGCCTGGTGGTTATATTGGTATGAATTCTGGGCTGTTTTTATTGACCGAAGCTGAAAGTGAGCTGGCATCAGTGATGGCGCACGAAGTTGCCCATGTGACACAACGGCATTTATATCGTGCCTTTGAAGCGGCGAGTCGGTTGTCGATTCCAATGGCGGCGGCAACCATTGCGGCGATTTTAATTGGGACACAAGACCCTGAAATGGCGCAGGCGGCGTTAATCGCGGTGCAAGCGGCAAATACGCAATATCGAATTAATTTCACCCGTGATAATGAGCAAGAGGCTGATCGTGTCGGGATGCAAACCTTAGTGGAAGCGCGTTATAACCCTCGAAGTATGCCGTCTTTTTTTGAACATCTTCAACAATCCAGTCGATTTTATGGGCGTGGTATCCCTGAGTATTTACGCACGCATCCTGTGACGGTTTCTAGGATTTCTGATACCCGTGGGCGTTCTGAAAAATATGATTATCGACAATACCCCAATTCAATGGCGTATTTACTCATTCGAGCAAAATTACGAGTGGCAAATGCGGATAAAAGCGAGACGGTTTTAAATTATTTTAAAGCCAAGCAGAGCCTTGGTACACCTCAACAACGGGCGATTGCACGTTATGGGACGGCATTAGCGTATTTAAAATTGACCCAGTTTAAGAGGGCGGCGGATTTATTAAAGGAATTAACACAGAGCTTTCCAGATCAGTCACATTATGTAAATGCACTGGCGCAAATAGCAGTGGAGGCGAAACATTATGCCAACGCTAAACGGCTATATCAACAAGGTTTGAAGCGTTTTCCAATGAACCAAGCGCTTAAAATTAATTATGTAAAGGCATTGTTAAAAATGGGTGAACCCAAAAGGGCTAAAAAAATCCTAGAAACTTCAGCACACGATTTTCATAAACGCCCCTTGTATTTTGAGTTATTGGCGCAAACTTATGCGGATTTAAATCAAATGGCAGAATCACATCGTTATGTGGCTGAATATTATTATCAGGTTGGGAATACACAAACCGCGATTTTACAAGCACGATTGGCGCGTAAATCTAAACCTATGAATCGGTATTTAAAAGCTATTTTGGATCAGCGCTTACATTTTTTTAAACAAGAAATGCGTTTAAAACGCGAAAAATAAATTTTTTGTA
>JAGLBU010000019.1 GCA_023146575.1 Methylococcales bacterium | reverse complement strand
TTAAGGCTTGCAGGTTTTTTTGTTTAATTCTATGGTACCGAGGGTCGGAATCGAACCGACACTCCCGAAGGAACTGGATTTTGAATCCAGCGCGTCTACCAGTTTCACCACCCCGGCACAGAATTTACCATTATAAGCAAATGATTTTAAAAAGACCAGTGTTTTAAAGGAAATAAACTGATAATATGCGTGCCTATGAAAAAAAGTGACTTTAATTATCATCTCCCTAAAAATCTTATTGCCCAAAAACCCTTAGCCAATCGGCGTGACAGTCGTTTATTGTGCCTGAATAAAATCACAGGGGTGTGTCAAGATAATCAGTTTACGCAATTTATTGATCTTCTCAATCCCAATGATTTATTGGTGTTTAATAATACCAAAGTTATTCCTGCGCGCTTATATGGTCAAAAAGAAACAGGAGGGAAAATTGAAATTTTGATTGAACGAATTGAAGACACCCATCATGCCCTCGCACATATTAAAGCCAGTAAATCCCCCAAATCAGGGGCAATTTTACAGTTGGATAATGACTTTCGATGTGAGGTTATCGGCCGTGAAGAGGATTTATTTAGGTTATCCTTTAAAGTGCCATTAATGGATGTTTTAGAGGCGATTGGTCATATTCCTTTGCCGCCTTATATTACTAGGGAAGACGATGCGGAGGATTTACAGCGTTATCAAACTGTCTTTGCACAAAAACAAGGGGCGGTTGCCGCACCTACCGCAGGGTTGCATTTTGATGAAGAAATAATGCAAAAAATTCAACAAAAAAATATTGCGACTACTTTTGTGACCTTGCATGTCGGCAGTGGCACGTTTCAACCCGTGCGCGTGGAAAACTTAGACGATCATCGTATGCACAAAGAATATTTTAACGTGGATGCCGAAACCGTCACCGCTGTTGAAAAAACCCGCGCTCAAGGGGGGCGAGTGATTGCCATTGGTACAACCGCCGTCAGAGCGTTAGAATCCGCCAGTCAAAGTGGACTATTAACCGCAGGTTTTGGCGATACCCAGCTTTTTATTACTCCTGGTTATCACTTTAAAAGTGTGGATGCCTTACTCACCAATTTTCATTTACCTGAATCCACTTTGTTGATGTTAGTCTCCGCCTTTGCCAATTATGAAAGTGTCATGAAGGCGTATCAACACGCCATCGAACAGCAGTATCGTTTTTTCAGTTATGGTGATGCCATGTTTTTATCCGCCTAATTAATTATGAAAATCGTCAACTCTATTCAACGCTTGCGGACAACGGTTGCGCAATGGAAATCCCAATCGTTTACCATCGCCTTTGTGCCTACGATGGGCAATTTACATCAAGGGCATTTAGCATTGGTCAACGCTGCGCAAAAAAAAGCCGATAAAGTCATTGTCAGTATTTTTGTCAACCCTAGCCAATTTTCAGCTGGTGAAGATTTTTCAAACTATCCCCGCACTAAAAAACAAGATACGGAAGCCTTAATAATAGAAGCGGTTGATCTACTTTTTTTACCTGCCGTTGATGAAATTTATCCCGATCACGCTAAAACCCACGTGATAGTCTCCGAATTATCAAACTTACATTGTGGAAAATATCGACAAGGACACTTTACGGGGGTCAGTACCGTGGTTTGTAAACTGATTAGTATGACCCAAGCCCATTATCTTTTTTTAGGTGAAAAAGATTTTCAGCAACTGACGATTATTCAATTAATGATTCGAGATTTAAATCTCCCCATTCAGCTTGAAAGCGTGGCAACCGTACGTGAAAAAGATGGTTTAGCGATGAGTTCTCGTAATGGTTATTTAACCTTTAAGGAGCGTCAAATTGCGCCAAAACTTTATCAATCTTTGTCTCAGGCAAAAAAATATATTATCCAATCACAACAAAGTTTTCGGGAAATTGAACAACAACAAAAACAATATTTACGTGAATCAGGCTTTACAGTGGATTATTTTTCCATTTGTCGTGTCGATGATTTATTAACCGCTAACCGAGGTCATCAAGCACTGGTTATTCTCGCCGCTGCTTCACTGGGAAAACCGCGTTTAATTGATAATATTTACCTCACCCTGGGCTAAAACACTATGATTCGAGTCGCTCTATTTTTAGTTCTCCTGCTTAATAGTCTTTTTGTTTTTGCAGAAGCCACCGTCAATCAACAGAAAATTATTGATAAAATAGAAGCACTTAATACTTTAAATCAATCGTTATTAGCACTGGAAGATGATGCCAAAATTGACGCCCTATTAACCGCTAAAAATACATTGTTAAAAACCTTAGTTGAGCAACTGCAAACCTCTTCTATTGATGAATTCCCTACAGTTATCAGCAATGAACGATTAAATTTATTAATCACTCGAATTAATGTCAACAAAGAAAGAAATAATAAGCTGGCAATGGCGCGCGATACATTCAAACAAGAATTTTATCAAACACAGAAAAATACTCGTGATTTTTTGACCTATTTAATTCATGCTAACCAAGATTATAAACCTGCCTCAAGCATCGTCCATTACGCTAAAAACAAACTATCCAGAAACATTAAAAAACGCCGTCGTATAAAATTACCGCCAGAACAAGATTCGCCTATTTACCTTAAGCTTGAACAAAATTATCGTCAATTTCGAATTGCCAATGACAGCTATCAAGATATTTTGCATTATTGTATTAATAATTCTGAAAAAGTATCGGTGATCCATTGGACAAAATACCTTTCTCTGTCCTCCATGATTGCCTACATTAATCATTTTGAGTTTATCCGCCCTATCAACCATAAATTATCCACGCTTAAAGTCGATACGGGCGGCATATTACTGTCGTTTATCATTGTCTTACTCGTTTACCTATGCCATCCTTTTGTTTTTAAATTCACCAGCTGGATTGTCGAAAGCTATGTTTTGGAAGCGGGTGTCGATCATCAAGAGTTGATTTACCATGAAATTCGCACCCCATTAAGAAGTCTGGTTATTTTTTTCGGGCTAGATTTAGCCATGAACGCGCTTTTTTATCGAGTCGATTATCGGGTGTTAGTCGAGGGCATTGTCTTTGCCATCTATGCTTTCATTTACGTTTGGTTTTTCTTCAAACTTTTAGACAGCATTGCGCTATTACAAATTAGAAAACTCAGCCGCACCAATAAAGCGTTACGAAAAGAGCTGTTTAATCTTGCCATTCAAGTGATTAAAGCCATTATGTTGATTGTTGTTGTCACCATTTCTTTAAAACATTTTGGGGTTAATATTAGCGCTATTATTTCAACCTTAGGTTTAGGCGGGCTGGCATTTGCACTGGCGGCAAAAGACACCTTATCCAATCTTTTTGGCGGCATCACCATTTTATTTGATAATATTTTTAAAATGGGGGACTGGGTTAAAATTGGCGATACCGAAGGCACGGTCGCTGAAATTGGTTTGCGCAGTACCACCATCCGAACCTTTGATAATGCCTTGATTACCATTCCTAATGCCTCTGTATCGGTCTCAAGCGTTAAAAACTGGAATCGGCGCTCAGTTGGACGACGCATAAAAATGTATATTGGGGTCACTTACGAAAGCGATATGACAGATATTCGCCAAGCTTTAGACGACATCCGTGACATGTTGCAAAACCATAAAGGCATTGCCAATCCACGCGCCCAAATGCCCAATCAAAAACGTGGACATTTTAAATTTTCCTCTCAAGCCGACACTTACGGCATTAAAAATACCCAACTGGTTTTTATGGATCGCTACAATGATTTTTCAATTGATATTTTAATTTATTGTTTTTCAAAATCAGTGGCGTGGGAAGAATGGCTACGAGTGAAAGAGGATGTTCTGTTTAAAATTGCCGACATTTTAGCCGAAAACAACCTCGAATTTGCTTATCCAACCGAAGTTAACATTAATCGTGGCATCCCTAATATTTCATTACCCAATTAAAGTTTAACCTGCTATAATTGGAAAATCATTTGCTCATTCTAAATGACATTTGAAGGCGCGTAGCTCAGTTGGTTAGAGCACCACCTTGACATGGTGGGGGTCGGTGGTTCGAATCCACTCGTGCCTACCAAACACTGAAAGCACTGCTTAGGCGGTGCTTTTTTCATTGCACTTGGCCATATTAGAAGAATACTCATGCCTGTCATTACCTTGCCCGATGGCTCAAAACGCGAATATGAACACGCACTTTCTGTCATGGAAATTGCCAAATCTATTGGCTCAAGACTTGCTAAAGCTACTTTAGCAGGACGTGTAAATGATGAACTGGTCGATGCGAGTACGCTGATAAAATCGGATGCAACGCTTGAAATAATCACTGCAAAAGATGACGCAGGGCTTGAAGTCATCCGTCATTCGAGCGCGCATTTACTGGCTCAAGCTGTCAAACAATTATTTCCAGAAGCGCAAGTCACCATTGGGCCTGTAATTGAAAACGGTTTCTTTTATGATTTTGCTTATAAACGCGCCTTCACCCCTGAGGACTTAAAAACCATCGAAAAAAAGATGGCGCATATCGTTGCTCAAAATATTGAAATTTCACGCTCATTATTATCCCGCGATGACGCTATACACTTCTTCAAAGAACAAGGCGAAGATTATAAAGCGGAAATTATCGCTTCTATTCCTGTAAATGAGGATTTATCTTTATATAAACAAGGTGATTTTATTGATTTATGCCGTGGGCCTCACGTTCCTAGTACCAGCAAATTAAAAGTTTTCAAACTTATGAAAATTGCAGGGGCTTATTGGCGTGGAAATTCTGACAATGAAATGCTGCAACGTATTTACGGCACCGCATGGGCAACTAAAGCAGATTTAAACGATTATTTACATCGTTTGGAAGAGGCCGAAAAACGCGATCATCGAAAAATAGGCAAAACCTTAAACCTGTTTCACACCCAAGAAGAAGCTCCAGGCATGGTATTTTGGCATGAAAAAGGTTGGGTAATCTATCAACAAGTCGAGCAATATATTCGTGAAAAATTACGCTGTAACGGCTATGGAGAAATAAAAACCCCACAAGTAGTAGATCGTACATTATGGGAAAAATCAGGCCACTGGGATAAATTCGGTGACATGATTTTCACCACTCATTCTGAACATCGTGATTACGCGATCAAACCGATGAACTGCCCATGTCATGTGCAAGTTTATAACCAAGGTTTGAAAAGCTACCGAGATCTTCCCATTCGTCTTGCAGAATTTGGCTCTTGTCACCGTAACGAACCATCAGGAACACTGCATGGCTTAATGCGTGTCCGAAATTTTGTGCAAGATGATGCTCATATTTTTTGCACAGAAGACCAAATCCAAACCGAAGTATCAACATTTATTGATTTATTATTTGAAGTTTATGCCGATTTTGGCTTTGATAAAATCATTATTAAACTTTCAACACGCCCAGAAAAACGAGTTGGCGATGACAGCGTTTGGGATAAAGCAGAAACCGCCTTAGAGTTAGCTTTAAACAATAAAAAATTAGATTGGGGCTTACAACCAGGCGAAGGCGCTTTTTATGGGCCTAAAATTGAATTTTCACTTAAAGATTGTCTCGGACGAGTGTGGCAATGTGGTACTATTCAAGTCGATTTCTCCATGCCAGAACGCTTAAATGCCAGCTACATTGACGAAGAAAGTCAGCGGAAAACCCCTGTCATGTTGCATCGCGCAATCTTAGGCTCACTTGAACGCTTTATTGGTATCTTAATAGAAGAGCACGCAGGAATGTTTCCATTATGGCTGTCACCCGTGCAACTGGTCATCATGAATATTGCCGCTAAACATCAAGAATATACTGAAAAAGTGTGTACTGAACTACAAAAACACGGCTTACGAGTGAAAATAGACTTGAGAAATGAGAAAATAGGCTTTAAAATTCGTGAGCATTCGATGCAACGCATCCCATATTTAGCAATTATTGGTGACAAAGAAATGTCAGAAAATACAATTACGTTGCGCTCACAAAAAGGTGACGATTTAGGTAGCTCATCAATTGACGACCTTGTTTTGAACTTAAAACAACAAATTGATCAGCGAAAATGATAATTATTTCGGAGGATTAGAGTATCGCTTCTAAAAAAGAAACCACACGAATGAATAACGCCATTACTGCAAGACGAGTAAGGCTTATTGGTGTGGAAGGTGAACAAGCGGGGATTTTACCCCTAGCAGATGCTAAGCAAAGAGCATATGACGCCAATATGGATTTGGTTGAAATTTCACCGAATGCTGATCCACCCGTTTGTAAAATCATGGATCACGGCAAGTTTGTTTTTGAACAAAATAAAAAGCTTCAAGCCGCTAAGAAAAAACAAAAACAAATACAAGTTAAAGAAATTAAGTTTAGACCTTGTACAGGTGAAGGCGATTATCAAGTTAAATTGCGGAATCTCACCAAATTTTTATTAGAAGGTAATAAAACTAAAATTACCGTACGATTTCGAGGGCGAGAAATGGCGCATCGAGAAATTGGTATGGAATTACTGAAACGTGTTGAAGGTGATCTGAAAGAACTTGCGGGTGTCGAACAATTCCCTAAAATGGAAGGTCGACAAATGGTGATGGTGATGGCACCGAGAAAAAGAAAGTAATTCACAAAAAAGCAAACCTAACACTGTAAAGGTGTTGGGTTTTGTTGCTCATTGCCTAAAGGAAAAGACAATGAAATATCTTATTAGGTGCCACGCATTTTGCCTTAATAAGTTTTTATATCAAGGATGTTTACCCTTATAGTTAATTGGAGAAAACAAATGCCAAAAATGAAATCCCATAGTGGTGCTGCCAAGCGGTTTAAAAAGAATGGCAAAGGCAATTTTAAATGCGGCCAGTCACACCGTCGTCATATTTTGACTAAAAAAAGTACTAAACGTAAAAGACAGTTACGCGCAGCGGCGACTGTTCACGCGAATGATGCGCCAATGGTTGCGCGGATGTTACCTTACAGTTAACTAATAGGACAATAAAATATGGCCAGAGTAAAACGCGGCGTCACCGCAAGAGCAAGACATAAAAAGATTTTAAAGCAAGCGAAAGGCTATTACGGTGCAAGAAGCCGTGTCTATCGTGTTGCAAAACAAGCCGTCATCAAAGCAGGACAATACGCTTATCGTGACCGTAAACAAAGAAAGCGTCAATTTCGTGCTTTATGGATTGTACGAATCAATGCCGCCTCACGCTTATGTGGTATTTCTTATAGCCGCTTAATTAATGGACTCACAAAAGCCAACGTTGCTATTGACCGTAAAGTTTTAGCTGATATCGCTGTACGTGATATGGAAGGCTTTGCAGCGATTGCAGAAATTGCAAAAGCGAATCAAAGTCAACAGTAGGCTTTTATTACGCTCACTAAAAAAGGGACATCCAATGTCCCTTTTTTATTTTAAAACCGCAATAATTTATTCTGCCACATAACGTTCAAACACCATCTTCAGCATATTAAATTCACCGTCTTCAACAGGACACCAGCCTTTAAACTCAATATCTTTTAAAATTCCCTGTCCTGCTTCATTTTCAGTCATGTCCTTAAGAATTGCGTTTAAACTCTCTTTTTCAGCGGCTAAACGTGGCGATATCGACAATAAATGAAAAGCAAAATCGGTCGCACTTTCATCCAGTTTTCGCACATTTTTCTTCCCAAAAGATGAAAGTCCATCGTAAGTTTTTTTAAGCATAAATAATAAATTTGCTTTTTTTCGGATCAACATCTGCAACGATTTAATTTCATTTCCAGAATAAGTGAAATTTAATTTCGAAGAATCCAAGCCTTCCTCATCACATAAAAATCGACCCAAGAGATAAACAAAACTATTTTCAGAAGCAGTCACTACGCTTTCACCTTGAAACTCTTTCAAAGTCCGCTCATCATCTGCTCGCGCTAAAATAATCACTTCATCGGCTTCAGAAATAGGCCGCATCAGTGGCATAAACCCATGTTCTTTAATCATCAAATAGGATTCAAACGGCTTAGAAAATAATAAATCCGCTTTGAGTTGATCTTCCAAAACATGCGATTGATCAAAATGAATCGCTCGCTGCATTCGCCGTTGTAAATAAGTATTAAATAAATACCAACCTGTTAATTGTTGTCCTGTTTGTAAGCTGGCAATAAAATTTAATTTAGTATTTTGAGACGTTTCACGTTTACTTTCTAAAGTGTTTTTCTTGGTATGAACATGGACAGGCGCTTGAATTTTGGTTTCTGTAAAACCTGTTTTAGTGCTTTCTGGCGCGCCTACAAAACGTCCTAATCCCGTGATTTTAAACAGCATGTTCACCATACGATTAAGGTTCTTAACCTCCATTGTAATTTGCTTGACTTCCCACTCTTCAAAAATTTGTAACAACAACGATAAACCCATTGAGTTTACGCGCTCTATTTTTTTAAAGTTTAAAACCACCTCTGCCTTTGCTGGAACATCGTGCAATATTTCCAAAGCACGCTTTGCTTTCACATCAATAGAGCCTGCACACTCAAAATAATACAGGCCATCTTCTTTCGTTATTTTTTTTATGATTAATGAATCTGAAATAGCCATTAATTAAGTCCTCATTTTATTTTTATCAACAGGTTCATAATCACTATGATGGATAAATTGAAACCCTGATGTTGTATCCATATCCACAGTATTATTCAAATCCCATAAGGTTGTTATTTGAGTTCGATGCTGCGGATGAACTCGAATTTGAAAATAATCCGACAAACGCCACATCATATATAAGCCTGCACCACCAACACCCGCTTCTACGCCACCGTCCATTGAATCTGCTAATTTTCGAAGAAATATAGACGGTAATAATGTCCCCCAGTTATCGGTAATCATCAACCCCAGACGACCATCAGCTAAGGCAACATCAATCCGAAC
>JAGLBU010000189.1 GCA_023146575.1 Methylococcales bacterium | reverse complement strand
TTTTCAAGGCGTATTAGTAAAAGAAGCGGATTTAGAAAATACTACCTATCAATTTACCTTGGAAGATGGTTCAAAAATTGAGTTAAAAGGCAATGAAGACGTAGAATATGATGGTGAAATGCACTCAGCGGCCAATTTATTTGATGCTTTAAAAGAAGGCTATTACGGTAAATTTTAACGGTAAAAGGCGTAGGATTTATTTTTGAGGCTATAGTAAAGAGACCATTTTTCTTAGTAAATAAAATCAGGTGACATTTATGTTAATGAGTAATATTGAAATAATTCCCAACAAAACTATTGTAACGGGTTTTGGTGTGGTATCGGGCAGTACCGTTCGGGCAAAACACGCAGGGCGCGACCTTATGGCAGGATTAAAAAATATTTTTGGGGGCGAATTAAAAGGCTACACCGAATTATTAGAAGAATCACGCGAAGAAGCGATCAAACGAATGATTTCTCAAGCCGAACAAATGGGGGCAAATGCGATTGTTAACGTGCGTTTTTCAACTTCCTCGGTGGCAGCGGGCGCGGCTGAGATTTATGTTTATGGTACAGCGGTCACGGTGGAGTAGCCATCATGGGACAATTTATTTTATTTTTAGTCTTAATGACACTAGGTTATCTTTTTGGACATTATGCTGAAAAAAAACACTACAAGTCAATCAATAAACGTGAAAAAGAGCTGTTAAAATTACCCGTTATTTCCTGTAAAAACCCGATTGGTAATGATACCGTTGCCCATGTGAAATTATCCTATGGTAGTGTGGTGATTTCGGTGGATTATTTCAAACGCATCTTAGCCTCGTTATATAATTTTTTTGGTGGCAATATTCGCTCTTACGAGACCTTATTAGACCGTGCTAGACGTGAGGCCATATTACGGTTAAAAGAGTCAACCACCGATGCGGATCAAATTATAAATCTACGCATAGAAACCTCATCCATCTATAAAGGCAACGGTAATTCAATTGGGTCTGTCGAAGTGTTGGCGTATGGAACCGCGATTTATTTTGAAAAAAATGAGCCAACATAAATGAAATATAGCCCGTCTTTACCAACAAAAAATGAGAACATTTCCGATGACCGACATCCATTGGTACAACTTTCCATTTTATTAGTGTCTTTAGGCGGGATTTTTTTAATTGTCTTTTGGCTATTAATTTTCTTTGTGGATATGGCGGTTAAGTCCATTTCTATGGAAAATGAGGCAAAAATATACAGCGAAATTGGAAAACTATGGGATTACGAATTCCCCGTAGACCCAATTAAACCTGAATTAAAAATCTTAGTCGATCAACTTTTAGCCTGTACCGAAATTCCTTACCCCATTACTACGCGCATTATTGACGATGACGATGTAAATGCACTGGCGCTACCAGCGGGAAATATTTTATTATTTAGAGGCTTATTTGACAGCGTACACTCTGAAAATGGCTTAGCGTTTGTTATAGCGCATGAATTAGGGCACTTTATCAACCAAGATCATTTACGCGGTATGGGGCGTGGTGCGGTTTTGATGGCACTCTCTATTGTCTTTACAGGGGCGGATTCTAATATCTCTAAATTTTTAACTCCAACCAGTCAATTTGCACAAGCACAACATTCTCAAAAAGCAGAATCTTTAGCCGATCAAACCGCTTTAAAAATTTTAGCGTGTCATTATGGGCATGTGGGTGGGGCGACAGAGTTTTTTGATTGGGTAAAAAATACCCCCAAAGATTCATTACAAAAACTTGAAAAAGTCTCGCATTATTTTTCGACCCATCCTCAAATCGAAAAACGCATTAATGCCCTGCATAAATTCTCTAATACTAATGACTTTAGCATTGGTAAGGTTCGTACGTTAGCAGACGTTTTACCTAAGCAAGCACCATAAATAACCTGAGGAATACGCACGAATTAAGCCTCTAATTCATCCATCGCATCAATTACCCAACGTTCGGCTTCGGCGTTTATATCTCTGGCTTTTTTACCTTCAACTTCGATCAAAGTACCAATTTTAATTTTAATAGTACCAGGGTATTTTAAAAAACTGTAACGCGGCCAAACTTGTCCTGCATTATGTGCCAAGGGAATAACATCGGTACCATTTTTATGCGCTAACATTGCACCGCCTGCACTGAATTTGGTTTTAGCTTTCGGGGCAGCGCGTGTACCCTCAGGAAAAACCACCACCCACAATCCTTCTTGTAAGGCTTTTGTACCATCATCT
>JAGLBU010000188.1 GCA_023146575.1 Methylococcales bacterium | reverse complement strand
TTACTAACACCATAACCTATTCTGCCTTCACCATCGCCAACAACGGTTAGCGCGGTAAACCCAAAAACTCTACCACCTTTTACTACTTTTGCAACACGGCGTACAGAAACTAATTTTTCCTGCAATCCGTCAGAGCTACCTTGAGATGCTGCTGTCGCCATTTATATTCCCCTAAAACTTCAATCCAGCTTCACGTGCAGCATTTGCTAATGCTTTTACGCGGCCATGATATTTAAAACCTGAACGATCGAATGAAACTTCAGTTACACCAGCCTCGGCTGCTTTTTGTGCAATAATTTTTCCAACTTCCATTGCTGCCTCTGTGTTTCCTGTATTTTTAACAGTTGCTTTAATAACCGATTGGGCTGTAGAAGCACTTGCTAACGTTGTTACTCCATCTTTATCTAACACTTGAGCATAAATATGCTGAGACGTTCTATGAATAGTAAGCCTATTGACATCTAACTTCTTCATTTTAGAGCGCAATTTCAAAGCTCTTTTTAATCGGGCTGATTTTTTATCCATTTACTTCACCTATTTCTTCTTAGCAGCTTTTCTTGCAACATATTCATCTGTATAACGAACACCTTTACCTTTATAAGGTTCTGGTGGACGATATGCTCTAATTTCTGCTGCGACTTGACCAACTTTTTGTTTATCCATTCCCTTGACAACAATTTCTGTTTGAGAAGGTGCCTCAATAATAATTCCCTCAGGCATTGAATAAACAACAGGATGAGAAAAACCCAAAGAAAGATTTAATGATTTCCCACTAATTTGCGCTCTATAGCCAACACCAACTAAGGTTAGTTTTTTTTCAAAACCTTCTGTAACACCTTCGACCATATTGCTTAGTCTAGCACGAACAGTTCCAGCATGAGCGCTTGAACTCTTAATCGTTTTATCCCACTTAATGCTAATGGCGTTATCATTAACGCTCACATCAACACAACTTTGAATATTTAAAGACATTTGACCTTTACTTCCTTTAATGGTCATGTTTTTACCTTCAAGTTTCACATCAACATTATTAGGAATGCTAATCGGTGCATTTGCAATTCTAGACATTTTTCACTCCTAACAAACAGTACAAATAATTTCGCCGCCATGCCCAATAGCGCGCGCAGCTCTATCCGTCATAACACCACTTGAAGTAGAAACAATTGCAACTCCTAACCCACCTAAAACATTAGGAAGTTCATCTTTAGATTTATATATACGTAAACCTGGCTTGCTAATTCTTTTTACTTTTTCAATAACAGGAATGCCATTAAAATATTTTAAATCAATAGTCATTTCAGTATGACTACCATTTATTTCAGTGGTACATCCTAAGATATACCCTTCTTCTTTTAATACCTTTGCAATCGCAACCTTTAATTTAGAAGAAGGCATAGATACACTTTTTTTACCCGCAAATTGCCCGTTTCTAACACGGGTTAACATATCTGCTATAGGGTCTGTCATACTCATTTTATATTATCTCCAAAACCTTAAACAAGACTACCAGCTTGCTTTGCTCAACCCAGGAACATCACCACGCATAGTCGCTTCTCTTAATTTATTTCGACTAAGACCAAATTTTCGATAATACCCATGCGGACGACCTGTAAGATTACAACGGTTACGCTGCCTTACAGAGCTTGAATCTCTAGGAAGTGTTTGCAACTTAAAATGAGCTGTTTCTTTATCTTCAAAAGAAGCATTAGGGTCTCTAATAATTTCTTTTAAAGTTGCTCGTTTTTGTGCATATTTTTGCACAAGTTTGCTACGCTTATTTTCACGTGCAATCATTGATTTTTTTGCCATTTTTCGCCCTTTAGTTCTTAAATGGAAAATTGAAAAGCTTAAGTAACGCTAAGCCTTCTTTATTCGTTTTAGCTGTTGTTGTAAGGGTAATATCCAAACCACGCAGCGTGTCAATTTTATCATAATCAATTTCAGGAAAAATGATTTGCTCTTTAACACCCATTGAATAATTACCTCGACCATCAAAGCTTTTAGGGCTCATACCGCGAAAATCACGGATTCGAGGAATAGAAATACTAATTAATCGATCTAAAAACTCATACATTCTATCACTTCGCAAGGTAACCTTACAACCGATAGGCATATCATCACGAATCTTAAAGCCCGCAATTGATTTTCTTGCTTTTGTAACGACTACTTTTTGACCTGCAATTTTTTCCATGTCAGAAATTGCGGCCTGCAGTACTTTTTTATCCGCAACAGCCTCACCCACACCCATATTCAATGTTATTTTGGTAAGTTTAGGTGCTTCCATTACAGACTTATAGCCAAACTCTTCAACCAATGCAGGTAAAATTCTTTGCTTATATTCAGTTTTTAATCTAGCCATGATTATTCGCCCTCTGCGTCAACAACATTATTAGTCGACTTAAAATATCTGACTTTTTTCCCATCATCTAAAAACTTAATACCAACTCTATCAGCTTTTTTCGTTTCAGGGTTATAAAGTCCAATATTTGAAATCGCGATAGGCATATCTTTATCAATGATACCACCTTCAACACCTGAATTTGGATTACCTTTTTGGTGTTTTTTAACGCGATTAATTCCTTCAACCAATACTTTTCCATGATTAAAAACTTTGGAAACTTTTCCACGCTTCCCTTTATCTTTACCAGTACGAACAATAACTTCGTCGCCTTTTTTAATTTTTTGCATTTTTGATATCCCCTTATAAAACTTCTGGAGCAAGAGAAATAACTTTCATAAACTTCTCTCCTCTTAACTCACGAGTAACAGGACCAAAAATACGAGTACCTAGTGGTTGCAATTGAGCATTCAAAATAATAGCTGCATTACCGTCGAAACGAATAGAAGAACCATCTGGTCGGCGAACACCTTTACGGGTTCTAACTACTAGCGCATTATAAACTTCGCCTTTTTTAACACGCCCCCTAGGAATCGCATCTTTAATGCTCACTTTGATAATGTCACCAATACCTGCATAACGTCGGTGTGAACCACCCAATACTTTGATACACATGACCCTTTTTGCACCGCTATTATCAGCGACTTCAAGGTTAGTTTGCATCTGAATCATTATAAAATCCTAATTATCTCAATATGATTGTTTTATAAAACCGCTTATTTCGCGCTTTCGAGAATATCAACTAATCTAAAGGTTTTCCTTTTAGAAATAGGACGACATGAAGTAATAGTTACCACATCACCTTCTTGACATTTATTGCTTTCATCATGAGCTAACAATTTAGTGGAACGTTTAATATATTTTCCATAAACAGGATGTTTAATCATTCGCTCAACTAAAACAGAAACTGTTTTGTCCATTTTATTGCTAATAACGCGCCCTGTCATTGTGCGTAATTTTTTTTCTATATTATCACTCATACTACTGCGCTCGCCATTTCATTTAATATCGTATGAACACGTGCTATATCACGTCTTACCTTTTTAACCTGATCAGATTTGGTTAATTGACCTGAACCTTTTTGCATTCTTAGATTAAACTGTTCTTTCGATAATTCGACCAACAGCGTATTTAATTCTTCTTTCGTCTTTTGACGTAATTCACTAGCAATCATTACATTATCGTCCGCGTTGCAAAAGTAGTTTTAATCGGTAGCTTAGCGGCAGCAAGTACAAATGCTTCACGCGCCAATTCTTCAGGAACACCTTGAATTTCATAAAGCATTGTTCCAGGCTTAATTTGAGCAACCCAATATTCAACACTCCCCTTCCCTTTCCCCATTCGAACTTCTAAAGGTTTTTTAGTAATAGGTTTATCGGGAAAAATTCGAATCCAAAGTTTACCACCACGCTTAACATGACGGGTAATAGTTCTTCGAGCTGACTCAATCTGACGGGCGGTTATTCTACCACGAGTTGTAGCTTTTAATCCAAACTCACCAAAACTAACAGAAGAGCCTCTTTGCGCCATTCCATTATTCCGACCTTTATGTTGTTTTCGAAATTTTGTTCTTTTAGGCTGAAGCATAATTATTTCCTTTCAACAGTTTTTTTAGAACCTGCGCTATCAGCAACAACCGAACGCGCATCAATATCAAAAACCTCACCTTTGAATATCCATATTTTAATACCGATAATTCCGTAAGTTGTGTTTGCTTCGGCTGTTCCATAGTCAATATCTGCACGTAAAGTATGCAAAGGTACTCTACCCTCTCTATACCATTCGCTTCGTGCAATTTCAGCACCATTTAAACGTCCGCCGACACTGATTTTAATCCCTTCAGCACCTAAACGCATTGTATTAGAGACCGCACGTTTCATTGCACGTCTATACATAATTCTTTTTTCAAGCTGTTGCGCAATACTTTCTGCAACTAAATGAGCATCTAACTCGGGCTTTCTAATTTCTTCAACATTTAATTGGACAGAAACACCCATCATCTTAGAAACTTCACGTCTCAATTTATCAATATCCTCACCTTTTTTCCCAATAACAATACCAGGGCGTGCCGTATGTATTGTTACGTGAGCATTACTAGCAGGACGATTAATTTGAACACGACTTACAGAAGCATGTGCTAATTTAGTTTTAATATAATCGCGAACCTTAAGATCCTGTAACAAAAATATTGGATAATTTTGGCTATTTGCATACCATCTTGATGTCCAATCCTTAACAATTCCAAGACGTATGCCTGTTGGATGTACCTTCTGACCCATTTTTATAGTCCTCTATTCGTATTCTGCTACTTTAACGGTAATATGACAGCTTCTTTTTAGAATGTGGTTTGCGCGACCTTTAGCTCTCGCCCGAACACGCTTCAGCGTTCGCCCCTCATTCACAAACACAGTAGAAACGACTAATTCATCAATATCTGCACTTTCATTATGCTCTGCATTGGCAATAGCTGATTCCAAAATCTTTTTCATTATTTCCGCAGCTTTTTTAGAACTAAATTTTAAAATATTTAGCGCTTTTTCTACAGGCAATCCACGTATTTGATCACCGACCAAACGTGCTTTTTGTGCTGACATTGGAACGTTTGATAATTTTGCTGAAATTTCCATAATTCTACCTAGACTTCTTATCGGCCAAATGACCTCTATAAGTACGTGTTGGCGCAAACTCACCTAACTTATGCCCAACCATATTTTCAGAAACTAGAATAGGAATATGCTGACGACCATTATGAACAGAAAGTACCAGCCCCAACATATCAGGACTTACCATGGATCTTCTCGACCAAGTTTTAATTGGTTTCCTATTATTACTACTGACAGCAACCTCTACTTTTTTCTGTAGATGGTGGTCAATAAACGGACCTTTTTTAATTGAACGTGGCACACTTTACCCCTTATTTTTGCTTACGACGTCTGACAATCATATTATCAGTACGTTTATTTTTACGTGTTTTATAACCTTTAGTTGGCATACCCCAAGGCGATACAGGATGCCTACCCCCTGACGTTCGACCTTCACCACCACCATGTGGGTGATCAACTGGGTTCATAGCAACACCTCGAACCGTTGGACGAACACCTCGACGACGTGTTGCTCCTGCCTTACCTAAAGAAATTAAATTATGTTCTGAATTCGAAACTTCACCAATAACAGCTCTACAGTCAGCCATTACTTTACGCATTTCACCTGAGCGTAATCTCAAAGTAACGTGCATACCCTCTTTAGCAACTAGTTGCGCTGAAGTTCCAGCACTTCGAGCCATCTGAGCACCCTTACCAGGCTTTAGTTCAACACAATGAACCGTGACACCTAAAGGCATATTTCTCAAAGGCATGCAATTTCCAGATTTCACCGCAGTAACTTCAGAAGAAATAATCTCTTGACCTACCGACATACCTTTTGGTGCAATAATATATTTACGTTCACCATCCTTAAACAATAACAAGGCTATATTTGCTGTTCGATTGGGATCGTATTCTAAATGCTCCACAACCGCTGGTATATCAATTTTATTTCGTTTAAAATCAATAATACGATAGTGCTGCTTATGCCCACCACCAACATGACGTGTTGTTATACGCCCTTGATTATTCCGACCACCATTTCTACTTTTTTTCTCTAGCAGCGGTGCAAACGGCTTACCCTTATGCAACTCTTCATTTTTTACACGTATTACAAATCGCATCCCAGGGGATGTTGGTTTTGATTTTAGAATAGCCATGCTATCTACCGTTCCTATTGGTTTTATATATAATTATCAAGCTGTTACAAAGTCTATATCATGGCCAGATTCAAGCTTTACATAGGCTTTTTTCCAATCAGATCGCTTACCTAAGGTTCGTCCAGATCGTTTAACTTTCCCTTTAACATTCAAGACTTGCACTGAATTAACCTTCACATCAAACATTAATTCAACTGCTTTTTTTATTTGATTTTTAGTTGAGTCTTTCCGAACTTTAAATACAATTCGAGAATCACTTTCAGCAGCGATTGAGCTTTTTTCAGAAACAACCGGCCCTAATAAAACAGCTGCTAATTTACTTTCTGCAATACTACTCATATTAATCGCTCCTCAATTTTTTTCAACGCAGTTTCGGTTGCAATAACCTTATCCGCAGCGACTAAAGCAACTGGATTCACACTTTCCACTGTTGTTACACTTACATAAGGAATATTTCTAGATGCCAATACTAAATTCTCATCTATAGTATCTGCAATAATTAGAATCCGCTTACCATCAATTATTTTCAGATTTTCAGCCAGTTCTTTCGTTTTTGCTGTTTTAGGAAAAACGTCATTACTAACTACCAAACGCTCTTGCCTCAATAATTCTGAAAAAATAGAACGAATGCCAACCTTATACATCTTCTTATTAATCTTTTGATCAAAAGAACGAGGTTGTGCTGCAAAAGTCACACCACCAGAACGCCAAATTGGACTCGACATTGTACCAGCTCTTGCTCGACCTGTCCCTTTTTGTCTCCAAGGCTTACTTCCACCACCGCTAACTGCCGCTCTATTTTTCTGAGCTTTAGTTCCTGCACGTGCAGTTGCTTGATATTTTGTAACCAGCTGATGAACCAATGTTTCATTAAACTCTTGACCAAAAACATCTTCTGAAACAGAAACAGAAACCGCTGAATCTTGAGTACTTAATGTTGGTATTTGTAATGTCATATTACCCTCTATTATTCTTTTTTACTGCGGCGGTAATAACAACATCTCCACCTTTAGCACCAGGAACAGAGCCTTTTACTAGAATCAAATTCCTTTCTTCATCAATAGAATGAATAGTCAAATTTTGAACGGTTCTTTTGACAGCACCTAAGTGACCAGCCATTTTTTTACCTTTAAAAACACGGCCAGGTGTTTGACATTGCCCGATAGAACCTGGCGCTCTATGAGAAATAGAGTTACCATGCGTCGCATCTTGCATTTGAAAATTATGACGCTTCACACCACCTGCAAACCCTTTACCAATACTCGTTCCTTGAACATCAACAAACTGATTATTAGAGAAAATATTCAAAGCAAGCTCTGAGCCTACTTTCAAATCATTTCCTTCCCCATCTTCTAATCGAAACTCGACTAAAGAACGACCTGCCGTTACATTAGCAGTAGCATAATGACCCGCCATTGCTTTATTAATTTTTGAAGATTTCTTATCTCCTACTGCAACTTGAATAGCACGATACCCATCGCTATCAATATTTTTAACTTGGGTAATTCTGTTTGAATTTATTTCAAGAACAGTAACAGGTGTCGATGAACCATCTTCATTAAAAACACGAGTCATCCCACACTTACGACCAATAAGCCCTATTGACATTTGTCAATTCCTCTATTTAACAATAAAACTCTTAATTGAGCTTAATTTGAACATCAACCCCTGCTGCAAGATCCAACTTCATCAAGGCATCAACCGTTTTTTCACTTGGATCTACAATATCAAGTAACCGTTTATAAGTTCTTAATTCGTATTGATCACGTGCATCTTTATTCACATGAGGTGAAATCAAAATGGTAAAACGTTCTTTTTTAGTTGGCAATGGAATAGGACCTTTTACTTGAACCCCTGTCCTTTTTGCAGTTTCAACTATTTCACTTGCAGATTGATCAATTAATTTATGATCAAATGCTTTTAAACGAATTCGAAGAATTTGATTAGCCATTTTAATTACTCAATAATTTTAGCAACAACGCCCGCACCTACTGTGCGACCACCTTCACGAACAGCAAAACGCAAACCATCTTCCATCGCAATCGGAGCAATTAAAGTAACTTCAACTGTTACATTATCACCTGGCATTACCATTTCCACACCTTCACCTAATTCAACAGCACCCGTTACATCCGTTGTTCTAAAATAAAACTGAGGACGATATCCTTTAAAGAAAGGTGTATG